>JAKAEN010000227.1 GCA_021818355.1 Actinomycetes bacterium
GCCGGTGCCGGCCGCCCTCGCAGCCACCGGGTTCTGCGGCGCTTACACCACCTTTTCCACCTTCACCTTCGAAACGATGAGGCTGTTCGAGGAAGGCGACTACCTGGAAGCCGCCTACAACGCGCTCGGCAGCATGGCGGTCGGGCTGATCGCCGCCGCCGCCGGCCTGGCGCTTGGCCTGGCCGTCTAGGCGAAGCGGCCTCTACGTGCCTCGGGCAACCCGCGGCCGGGACCTTCGGCCCTTAGTGGCGCCTCGGGTGCGGATCATTAATGAGGCAATGGCCGGCCGTCGCGACGGCGCCCCGGCATGGTGCCGGGGCAGGGTGCGCGCTTGGACGCGGTCCGGAGGTGGGTCATGATACGTGACTTCATCGGTGATTGGAAATGGATGGCCGTGCGCGGAGCGGCGGCGCTGCTCTTCGGAGTGGCCACGCTGGTTTGGCCGCACGTGACGCTCTTCGCTCTGGTCATGCTGTGGGGCGCATTCGCCCTGGTCGACGGCCTTGCGTTGCTCCTGGTGGCCGTGGCCGGCGGGGCGCAGCGCGATCGCGGCTGGACGGTGGCCAGGGGGCTGGCGGGGATATTCGCGGGCGGCATCACCCTGGCTTGGCCCTCGATAACCGCGCTCGCACTCATGTGGCTGATCGGGCTGTGGGCCCTGGTGACCGGGCTGGTGGGGATCACGGCTGCGGTGCGGATGCACCGGGTTATCGCCAACGAGTGGGCCCTGGGGATCGCGGGTGGGCTCTCGATCATTCTCGCCCTGATCCTCTTCTTCGCCCCCGGGACGGGCGCGCTAGCCATCACCTGGGCGATCGGCTGGTTCGCCACCTTCTTCGGAATGTTGGGCCTCGGACTGGCATATCGTGCCTGGCACGAGGGTAAGAGCTCGGCCGCACCTACGGAGCGCGAGCACCTGAACGCGTGAGGTTTGGCCAGGCGCGCATCGCGCCACCGGTTCCGGTGTTGTGATGGCAGCCAGGCGTGTTTACCATGAAAGCCCGCGCCGCCCCACGGCGCGGGCTTTCATCTCCTACACGTTGCGCCGGTAGAGGCCGCCGACCTCTTCAAAGGCCTTGGTGATCTGGCCGAGAGAGGCGACTCGAGCGACGTCCATCAGCACGGCGAAGAGGTTCTCCCCCTCAACCGCCGCCCTCTTCAGGCGAGCCAGTCCTGCCGCGGCCTCGTCGCGGTGCGCCTCCTGGAAGGCCCTCACCCGAGCAAGCTGCGACTGCTTCTCCTCTTCGGTGGCCCGGGAGAGCTCCACCTTGGCCGTGCCACCCTCGGATCCCTCCGGCCGCAGGAAGGTGTTCACTCCGATGATGGGCAGGCTGCCGTCGTGCTTGCGCTGCTCGTAGAGGAGGGACTCATCCTGGATCTTCCCGCGCTGGTAGCCGATCTCCATCGCGCCCAGCACGCCGCCGCGTTCCGTGATGCGGTCGAATTCGGCCAGGACGGCCTCCTCCACCAGGTCGGTCAGCTCGTCGATGATGAAGGAGCCTTGCAAGGGGTTCTCGTTCATGGCCAGGCCCCACTCGTGGCCGATTATCAGCTGGATCGCCAGCGCACGGCGCACCGACTCCGCCGACGGGGTGGTGATGGCCTCGTCGTAGGCGTTGGTGTGCAGGCTGTTGGCGTTGTCGTAGATGGCGTTGAGGGCCTGAAGCGTGGTCCGGATGTCGTTGAAGTCGATCTCCTGGGCGTGCAAGGAGCGTCCCGAGGTCTGTACGTGGTACTTCAGCTTCTGGGAACGCTCATTGGCTCCGTACTTGTCGCGCATGGCCACGGCCCAGATGCGCCTGGCGACGCGGCCAAGCACCGAGTACTCCGGGTCCATGCCACTCGAAAAGAAGAACGAGAAGTTCGGCGCGAAGTCGTCGATGCGCATCCCACGGGCCAGATAGGCCTCCACGTAGGTGAAGCCGTTGGCGAGCGTAAAGGCCAGCTGGGTGATGGGGTTGGCCCCCGCCTCGGCGATGTGGTAGCCCGAGATGGAGACCGAGTAGAAGTTGCGCACCCGGTGCTGGATGAACCACTCCTGGATGTCGGCCATCATGCGCAGAGAGAACTCGGTCGAGAAAAGGCATGTGTTCTGCCCCTGGTCCTCCTTGAGGATGTCGGCTTGAACGGTGCCCCGCACCACCGAGACGGCATGAGCGGCAAGCTCCGCGTCCTCCGCGGCATCGGGCTCCCGGCCGTGGGAGGCGCGGAACTTGGCGCGCTCCTGGTCGATGACGGTGTTGAAGAAAAAGGCCAGCATGGTCGGCGCCGGACCATTGATGGTCATGGACACCGAGGTGGTGGGCGAGGTGAGATCGAAGCCGTCGTAGAGGGCGCGCATGTCCTCCAGGGTGGCGATGGAGACGCCGGAGGTGCCGATCTTTCCGTAGATGTCCGGGCGCTCGTCGGGGTCGCGCCCGTACAAGGTCACCGAGTCGAAGGCCGTCGAGAGGCGCTTGGCCTTGCTCGCCGCGGAGAGCAGCTTGAAGCGCCGGTTGGTGCGGAAGGGGTCTCCTTCGCCCGCGAACATGCGGGTGGGATCCTCGCCTTCCCGCTTGAAGGGGAAGACTCCGGCAGTGAAGGGGAAGCTCCCGGGCAGGTTCTCCTTGCGCCAGAAGCGGACCAGCTCGCCGTGGTCCCGGAACTTGGGGAGCGAGACGCGCCGGACGTGGCTTCCAGAGAGGGACTCCCGGGTCAGCTCGGCGTGCAGCTTGCGGCCCCGCACCTCGAACGAGACCTTGTCGCCCGAGTATGCCGCCACCACCTCCGGCCATCCTGCGATCTCTTCGCGCATGGCGGCGGGCACGTCGGCTTCGGCCTTCTCGACCAGCTCGGTCACCGCGGCCGCGTCCTGACCGGAGGCCTCGAGTTCGCCGCGCGTGAACTCCAGGTGCTGCAAACGGGAGGCCGCCTCGGCGATGCGCTCGGTCTCGGCATGGTAGCTGCGGACGGTCTCGGAGATCTCGGAGAGATAGCGCACCCGCGCCGGCGGGACGATCTGGGCGTTGTGGCTGGAATGGCGCACCGAGACGCGCTCCAGGCTCCCCGCCCCCAGCGCCAGGCCGCGCTCGGAGAGTACATGGCTCAGATGCTGGTAGAGGGCGGTGACGCCGTCGTCGTTGAAGGAGGCGGCCGAGGTGCCGAAGACCGGCATCTCCTCGGGGCTGGAGCCGAAGGCCTCGCGGTTGCGCACCATCTGGCGCGAGACGGCGCGCAACGCATCCATGGCGCCGCGGCGCTCGAACTTGTTGATCGCCACCGCATCAGCGAAGTCCAGCATGTCGATCTTCTCGAGCTGGCTGGCCGCCCCGTACTCCGGGGTCATGACATAGAGCGAACTGTCGACGAAGCGCAGGACCCCGGCGTCACCCTGCCCGATTCCAGGAGTCTCCACGATGACCAGGTCGTTGCCGGCCGCCTTGGCCACGTCGATCAGCTCCGTCAGCGCATCGGGAAGCTCGTGGTGGCCACGGGTGGCCATGGAGCGGAAGAAGATGTGCTCGCCGTCCAGGGAGTTCATGCGGATCCTGTCACCGAGCAGCGCGCCGCCGCCGCGGCGCCTGGTGGGATCGCAGGCGATGACCGCAATTCGCAGGGTGTCCTTCTGGTCGACCCGGAAACGGCGAAGAAGCTCGTCGGTCAGGGAGGATTTGCCGGATCCGCCGGTGCCGGTGATGCCGAGCACAGGTGCGGAGGAGCGCTCCGCGGCCGCGCGGATGCCCTCGGCGAGCTCAGCGCTCACGCGGCCCTCCTCGGCGCACGTCATTGCCCGGGCGACCGCGGGTCGATGCCCGGCGAGAATCTCCTGCAGGGAAGGAACGGACTGCTCGGCCAGGTCGAAGTCGGCATCGCGGATGACGGAGTTGATCATGCCGGCCAGCCCCATCTTCTGCCCGTCCTCGGGAGAGAAGATGTGCACGCCGTGATCGCGCAGCCTGGCGATCTCCTCGGGGACGATCACGCCTCCGCCGCCACCGACAACCTTGACGTCGCCGCGGCCCGCCGCCCGCAACAGGTCGACGAGATACTCGAAGTACTCCACGTGGCCGCCCTGGTACGAGGAGACGGCCACGCACTGCACGTCCTCCTCGACGGCGGCATCCACCACGTCCTTGACCGAGCGGTTGTGACCTAGGTGCACCACCTCGGCGCCCTGGGACTGCATGATGCGGCGCATGATGTTGATCGCGGCGTCGTGGCCGTCGAAGAGGCTCGACGCGGTCACCACCCGCACCGGGTGCTTGGGCTTGTAAAGGCTCTTCTCGCTCACGGCTGCTCCAGATCCCCGCGGTTGCCGCCTCTCCGGTCGGCTCCGCGGCCCAGATTCGACCCCGCGCTCGATGGCCGGGGCAAACTCTTACATATCCAATAGTAGGACATCCAACTATTTTATGTCAATGGATAGGCGGGGATGCGTTAGAATCTGGGCATGCCCGAAGAGGAGCGAACCGGCCTGCCTTACGACCCCATCGACGAGGCCCGCCGCCAGTGGGAGGCCCACGGCTGGGAGGACGGCGCCGAGGGGATGGCGGCCGTCACCTCGCTGATGCGCGCCCAGCAGATCTACATGGCAAGGGTCGAGGCGGTATTGCGGCCTCTCGGCATCACCTTCGCCCGCTATGAGACGATGATGCTGCTCTACTTCTCCAGACGTGGAGCTCTGCCCATGGGCGTGATCGGCTCACGACTGCAGG
>JAKAEN010000228.1 GCA_021818355.1 Actinomycetes bacterium
CCCTTAGCGGCACGCCATCGTAGACCAGCCCGGATCCGGTCTCGGTCAGTCCGTAGGTGACGTGGGCGTTGGGCGGGATCTCGGCCGGGGGCACGCCGGCGCCGAGCACGATCTTGGCAAAGAGCGAGGCATCCATGTGTGCCAGATTGGCACGCACCACCGGGATGTAGCTGGGACTTCTCCGGGCCGCGCTCTCCACCGCCTCGCGCTCGAAGCGTTCGAAGACCCGCAACTCCAGGCCCTGGTGGAGGGCTTTGGTGATGGAGGAGAATCCACCGATGTGAGTGAGCGGCAGTGCGCACAGCCATTGTCCTTCACCCTTGGCCACCCCGAGCCGCTCGCCGGTGGCGAGCGCGGAGGCCCGCATCGCGCCGTGGGTGTGCACGACCGCCTTGGGAGGGCCCGAAGTCCCGCTTGTGGTGATGACCAGCGCGGCGTCCTCAGGCAGGGCGTGGCGGCGGTGGCGCGCGGACTCTCCCGCCTCTTCCTCGACAAGGTCGGGGTCCAGCGCCTCCACCAGCGCGGCGATGTAGCCCTTGGGCAGGCCGGGGTCGAGCACGCCGACGGCGTCCCCTCGGTCCCACGCCCTTCGAACCCGGGCCACCAGCTCCTGCGACTGGGGGGCGATCATGGCTATGAGTCTCGGCATCCCGGATAAGACGCTAACGGCTGGGACGACCCGCGAGGCGGGCGCGTCAGGGACAACTTGGTGCGAGGTTCCGGTAACCTTTCAACGGTATCCGGCGATTGAGAGGTGTGCAGGTGGCTGACTTCAACTGGGTTGCGGCGCGCGAGTACGGCGACATCAAGTACGAGCTCATGGACGGGATCGCCAAGATAACCATCAACCGCCCCGAGGTGCGCAACGCATTTCGCCCTCAAACTTTGTTCGAACTCTCCGACGCGTTCGAGGCCGCGCGCAGCGATCCGTCCGTGGGGGCCATCATCCTGACCGGCGAAGGCGAGATGGCCTTCTGCTCGGGCGGGGACCAGCGGATCCGCGGCAATGACGGCTACATCGGCAACGACGCGGTGGCCCAGGCCGGGATCGGCCGCCTCAACGTGCTCGATCTCCAGATCCAGATCCGCCGGCTTCCCAAGCCGGTGGTGGCCATGGTGGCCGGATACGCGATCGGCGGTGGGCACGTTCTCCACCTGGTCTGCGATCTCAGCATCGCGGCCGAAAACGCGCGCTTCGGCCAGACCGGTCCGCGAGTGGGCAGCTTCGACGGAGGATATGGAGCATCGCTCCTGGCGCGCACCATCGGTCTCAAGAGGGCCAAGGAGATCTGGTTCCTCTGCCGCCAGTACGACGCCAAGCAGGCGTTGGAGTGGGGCCTGGTCAACGAGGTCGTGCCGGTCGAGGAGCTCGAGGCCACCACTGTGGCATGGTGCCGGGAGATGCTGGAGCTCTCGCCCATCGCCTTGCGCATGCTCAAGGCCTCTTTCAACGCCGCCGACGACGGCCTGGCGGGAGTCCAGCAGCTGGCCGGAGATGCCACCATGCTCTTCTACATGACCGAGGAGGCCCAGGAGGGTCGGGAAGCCTACAAGGCCAAGCGCAAGCCGGACTTTTCCAAGTTCCCGCGCCGGCCGTGAGGCGGGTTCCCGCCTCCAATCCGCCGCGGAGCAACTGATGGCCACTGCCGCGCAATGGCTTCAGGGCGCCAGGCCGCGGACCCTGCCTGCCGCTCTGGTGCCGGTGGCCGTGGCCACCGCCGCCGCAACCGCCGACGGGCACTTCCTCTGGGACCGCGCCCTTCTCGCACTGGTGGTGTCGCTCGCCATCCAGGTGGCCACCAACTATGCCAACGATTACTCCGACGGCAAGCGTGGCACCGATGACCAGCGTGTGGGCCCCATGCGCCTGGTGGCCAGCGGAGCGGCCTCGCCCAAGTCGGTGCTCCGGGCCGCGCTCGCATGCTTCGGTGTGGCCGGCCTCGCGGGCCTGGCCCTGGCGGCGATGACAACCTGGTTCCTGTTACTGGTCGGCGCGCTCGCACTGTTGGCGGGTTGGTTCTATACCGGCGGCAAGCGGCCCTACGGCTACATGGGCCTGGGAGAGGTCTTCGTCTTCGTCTTCTTCGGCGTGGTGGCGGTGGTGGGAACCTATTACGTACAGACCGGCGGAGTCGGCTACTCGCTGCTTCTGTCGGTTCCGGTCGGACTGCTTGCGGTTGCCCTGCTTGTCATCAACAACCTGCGTGACATCCCTACCGACCAGGCGAGCGGCAAGATGACGCTCGCGGTGCGGATTGGGGAATCGGGAACCCGTCGCTTCTACGTGGGCGTGATCGTGGTTTCGCTGCTCCTGGCGGTGGCGCTAAGCGCCTATCGCCCGTTTGCGTGGGTGGGAGTGCTGGCGGCGCCACTGGCCGTGCGGCCGATCAGGATCGTTCTGGCGGGAGCAAAGGGCCGCGAGCTTATCCGGGCGCTGGCCATGACCGGGGCACTGCAGATAGTCTTCGGGGCCCTGCTCTCGTTGGGGTTGCTGCTCTAGGGCAGTCCTGCCTCGTCAAGGAAGGCGGCAATCATCCTGGCCGTGGCATAGGGGGCCTCGCCGATCGCGTAGTGGGCCGCCCCGGGAATCGCCGCGCAACGGACCCGTCCGCCGGAGCCGGCGCAATACCTGATTGCCAAGGCGGAGAACTTCTCGTCGCGCTCACCATAGAGGTAGAGCGCCGGAATCTCCATTCGCGCGGCCGCGCCCCAGAGGTCCTCCTGGGCGCCGAGCGAGGTGGCCACCAGCATCTCGGCCATTGGTCCGGGCCGGTTGGCCAGCCTGGCCTCCACTCCGGCGACCTCCGGCGCGATCCCGCCGAAGAGTGGGTTTCCCAGCCAGGAGGCAAGGAAGGAGCGAAGCTGCGCGGGGTCCCCGACAGCGGCCAGGCGCTCGGCCAGGCGACGGTCGTTGGCCAGGCGCTCGGCACGATCGTCCGGATCGGCCAGTCCGGGATTCGCCCCCACTACGGCGATCGCGGCCATCGCACGGGGATGGCGGCGTGCCAGCGTCAGCGCCAGGCGCCCTCCCAGCGAATAGCCGACCAGCGCCGAGCCCTCCAGCATCTCGGCAAGCAGGTCAGCACAGTCGTCAAGGTCGAGGACGATTCCCGAGGAGCCGCCGTGCCCCGGCAGGTCCACCAGTACCACCCGGCGCTCGGCCAGCTCGGCCAGCAGGCGCCCGAATGGCTCGAGCACGCCCAGGTTCTGGGTGAAGCCGTGCAGCAGGCCGACGGGTGTGCGTCGCGCGGATCTCCCCTTGGCCGGGCCGGTTGGGTAGATTGTCTTTGTCGCCAATGGGGCTGACGCCGCACTTGGAGCCACGGCAAATGACGCTAGCCGTGCTGAAACGAGGGTAGGGCATGCAGGTCGAGTTTGACGAGCCGCTCGGCAATCAGGTCGTGGCGGCGACCATCGTGGACGAGCTGCATCGCTCGGGGGTGCGTGTGGCGACCATTTCACCCGGCTCCCGCTCGACCCCTTTGGCTCTTGCGCTCGCTGCCCATAAGGGAATCGAGACCAGGGTCATTCTCGACGAGCGCTCGGCGGGTTTCTTCGCCCTGGGGGCCGCGAAGGCCTCCGGGCAACCGGTGGCCATGCTTACCACCTCGGGAACTGCCGCCACCGAGCTCACCCCGGCGGTTACGGAGGCATTCCTCTCCCAGGTGCCCCTGGTGGTGCTGAGCGCCGACCGGCCGCTCGAGCTTTATGGCAGCGGATCCGCACAGACGATCGACCAGAGCGTTCTCTACGACGGCTATTTGATCATGCGAAGGATGATCGACGCCGGCGCCCCCGGCGCGTGGAAGCGCCTCCGGGCTGTGGTCTCCCATGCCGCACTTACCGCCGCCGGCCTGGGCGGCAGGAAGGGGCCCGTGCAGCTGAACGTCTCCTTCCGTGAGCCTCTCATCCGCACCGCGGCCGAGCTTCCCGCGCCCTTTCCCGGGCGCGAAGGCGGTGCTCCCTGGTACGAGTCCGTGGATCTTGCCGACCCGCGCGCGGCCAAACGGATGGCCCGCTCGCTGCTCGGGGTGCGCCGTGGCCTACTCGTCGTCGGGGAGATCCAGCGTGACGAGGCGGTCTTCGCCCTCTCGGAGCTCCTGGGCTGGCCAACCCTGGTGGACCCGCGATCCGGACTGGTGCGGCGAAGCCGGTTTGCCATCACACACCAGGACGCCATCGCACGCCTTCCGGAGGTCGAGCAACTCCTTGCCCCCGAGCTGGTGCTCTACCTGGGCAGGCCACAGGCGTCCCGTGCCCTCTCCGAGCTTCTTGCCCGGTTGGCCGGGCCGGGTGGCGGCACCTCCATCTGGAGGGCGGGGGACGGAGGCAAGGACCCGGAGGGATTGGCCTGCGGCTTCCTGCAAGGTCCGCCCGAGCGCCTGGTGGCGGCGCTGACCGAGCTGGAGCTGGAGACCGAGATGGCCATCGAACCCGGCTTTGTCGAGACCTTCCTCGCCCTCGATTCCGCCTGCGACGCCACCATCGCCGCGATGCAGTCCGCCGGCGAGCTGGGTGTCGAGATCGAGGTGTCCAGACGGCTCGTCGATGCGCTGGGCGAGGCCGACCTGCTCTTCGCGGCGGCATCCATGCCCATGCGCGATCTCGAGTTCTACGCCGGACCCTCGGACGAC
>JAKAEN010000013.1 GCA_021818355.1 Actinomycetes bacterium
GCGTTGAGGTACGGATAGGCGGCATGGATCTCGTCTTCGCGGCCCTCACGACGGAGCGTGCCGGCCAGGCGCCACCAGCCCTCTGGGCCCAGGTCGGCCAATGCCGAGATGAAGGCCATCGCGGGTGCGCCAATCACCGCCTCACGGGGATACTCCTCGAGCACCGAGAGCCTGGTGACCAGGAACGAGTCGCTGGCGCCACCCTCCCAAAAGGAGTCCTCGGGGATCTCGACGATCCAAGTCTTGGGCGGGAACTCTCGCGGGTCGGTCAGGCCACTTCCTCCACGGGCGAGGGCCTCGGTGGGATCGAGGTGGACTCTGAACTGCTCGCCGACGGCGTGCGAGGCGTGCAGCTCGGCCCCGAGGTGGGCCAGGCCGCTCGCCCCGGGTACATGGGGAGACTGGCCGTCCTTGGCAGTGAGCAGGAACCCCTTCATCACAACTCCATTCCCGGACCAATGGGCCTGTTGGGATCCGAGAACAGCTGGGTTGGCGATTGGATCGGCCCCCGCGATACGGCTGGGGACGGGCCGGGTTGGGAGACTGGACTTTGGAAGGCCTCGGCGGAGAAGGAGGGGCCGAGGATCTCGGTGAAGAAGCCGAAGATGCGGGCATCGGCTGCCGGGTCCATCTTGGACCGCGCACAAAGGGCCATGGCCGCGGCGTAGATGCGACCGTCCAGAGTCGTAGCCGGGACGCTCTCTCCGGGATCACGGGCATAATCCGTGACCGCCCTCCACGCCAACCACCTGGCAACATGGTCGCATTTGCGCGATGCGCTGGCGTAGTTTTTTCCTCCGGAGCCTCCTGGGGTTGCCCGAGCCGCATCGATTGGCACATCCGGCCGCCCCTCGTGTAGCCCGACGTTCGACGCCATATCGGCCAGGGCCAGCCGCCGCCAACTCTCGGGTGCGAGACTGGCCAGTGCGGTGAAGAAACGCACCGCCGCATCGCCGCCGGCACCCATCTCCTCTAGGAGTGGTACCTCACGCACCACCTGCAGCGTGGCACGCTGCTGGGTGCCCAGCAGCCGCCGGTGCGCCAACGACCCGCGGGTCTCTTGTGCCGCCCAGAGACGCGGCGGGGACTGGCGCGGCTGGGCGAGGTGGCCCGGGTAATTCCGGACCGCCAGGTCGGACCGGTAGGCGCCGCCGGGGCGGGCCTGACCCTCCCCGCGCTTGGCCGACATATCCACCTGCAGCTTGACGCCGGGAAAGAAGGTGCGGGGCAGTTCCGATTCCGATTCGCCAACCGGGCAGCCCTGGGCGTCGGTCACGAAGTAGACCGTGTTTGCGACGGCTCCGTTTGGGCCGGCCGAGAAGTGAGGGGTGGACATCGTGCTCAGAGCTCCATCGCAGCATAGGCGGGTGGGGTGGAAACGACTGGGACGGTCGGCGCCAGGGATATGGCTGGGGGCGGGACTTTTGGCCGAGCGGAGATCGATGCGAACGCCGCTTCGGAGAAACCGGATCCCAGCACTTTCTCAAACAGCCCGAAGGTCTCGGCCCTCAACTCCTCGGGTGCCGTCTCACCCAAGGCGAGCAGCTGCATAACGTCGGCGATCGCTTTGCCAAGCAGCTGATCGTAGGGCAGTCCGCTAGTGGTGAAGCTGTACTTTCGATGCGCCGCGAAGGAGAGCTTCATACCCAAGGTACCCAGGTTGTGCAGCCCCTGTTTGGCGGGATAGGGGATCTTCTCCACGACACTTGCCGCTCGCCCTCCCGCCCAGCCGTGGAGGGGGTCAATCACTCCCCGCGAAGTGGTCACCATGTGAAGCCGCCACCATGCCTCGTCGCTCAGACGCGAGAGCGCCTCGAGGAACGCCAGCGGCAGGGCACAGTCCTTCCCCAGCAGGCCAGAGAGCGGCCTTTCGGCTTCCACGATCGCGAGCCTGGCGGTAGACGCATCGGCCCGGTCGTGGTTGTACATGTTCCCGGCCGGCACCTCCACGCGCCATAGGCGCGGGGGAAAGTCGGCTGGATCGCTAAGAAGATGGGCTCCCTGGAATAGGGCCTCGAAATGCCTGCGGTAGACGAGAATATGGGGCCAGCCCAGGTCGCGGTCGTAGGCGGACAGGCGCACGCCGGGTTCGATCCTGCGCGCAGTCGGGCCCGCCAGGGGTATTCCGCCCATCCTGTCTGTGAGGATGAAGTACTTGGGCATAAGTGACTCCGATCGCCGGTTTCAAATCGCTACGGGTACCCGGTCAGCACCGCCGCGGTGCTCCGGCCTGGCGAGGGAGGCAAGCGAGTCGGCCAGGTATGTGGCCGCCGGGCGGCGGATCGGGGTATTCCCACGCGGGGGGACGTGGCTGGAATGCAGCCCAACCAATTCGGGCCGCAGCCCGACCGCAGGTTCGGCTGGCTCAGGGCGAGTCTTCATGGAGTTGACGATCCGGATGAAGGGATCGAGGACGGCCGCGATGGCGTCCTGATCGGCATAGTCCGCCACCACCAGGGCCTCGGCCACGTCAGCCAGGGCCAGGCTGCCGTAGATGTCGCTCGCCTCCGAGGGGCGCTCCGGAGACTCCACCCCCTCGTTGATGACCTGGCTGTCAACCTCGAGCACCTCGGGCGCCATGCCCCGGGAGCGAGCTATGGCGGCCCGCGCTGCGGCGGCGGCCTGTGTGCGCGAGCTATGTTCGGTGGCCCAGCGGATCTTGTTCATCGCCTCGCCCTTTGCCGGAGTGCGCAGGCGTTTGGCCGCCAGGCGGGCAAGCTCGGCGGAGCGCAGGGTGCTTGAGAACTCGACAAGCGAAAGGACCTCACGCCCGTTGGGGCCAAGGGCCCTCCAGGGTTCGAGCTCCCTCACAACGTGCATCTCATGAAGGCCCACCCGATGCTTGTAGCGAAGTACGGGCTCGCCGGCCACCACGAATAGGCGGCAGGGATAGGACAGGCGCTCGAGAGCCTCGCCAGGCGCGTCGTGAGCGACGAAGATGCCGAAGGGGTTGTAGTCCGATCCCCCGATCGGCGCGGTGGTGTCGGTGCGCCGCCCGGCCGGGATGGCGTAGGTGCGTCCAGCCAGGAAACGGGTGCCCATGAACTCGGCCCTGAGGCCATCGGGGTCGGTGGCGAAGTAAAACCGTCTCATATAGCGAGGGCCTCCTGAGTTGCGTGAGTGCCTGGTTGGGGTGCCGCCGGAAGCTGGCGGACGGGGGCTTGATGCTGGCGCGGAGCGCGGGCCTTCCAGCCCGCGCCGAAGGCGAGAGCCCAGGCCGACGAGAGGTTGCGCAGGTCTTTGCTGCTGAGCTGGTCGCGGACGGTCAGCGCGGTTGCAGCGTCCCATGCGGCACGGCGGGCGCCGTCGTAGGCGCGGGGCGCCATGGGTTCGCCGGTGGCTCTGACGGCCCTGAGTGCAGCGGTGCGCAGGATGTAGGCGGCCACATCGCGGGCAGCGTGGCGATGGGTGTGGTCAAGGGCGGCCTCGGCTGCCTTGGAGGCCCGAAGCCAATCGAGATCGCCGCCCCTTGCTCCTACGGTCCACAGCGAGGTGATCGAGGATTCGGAGAGGCGCATGTTCCCGGCGGTAAGCGCGACGGCCAGCACCTTGGAGCCGTGGGGTCCGAGAGCGGCGTCGGCGCCGACCTCCGCCAGGACGACGAACTCGCCGAGATAGACCGAACCGTCCGATTGCTGGGCCGGGGCGATGGGCCGGCCGGCCACCCGGAAGAGGCGGACGGGCCAGGACTTGGGGGGAAGGACCTCGCCCACATGGGTGCTGCCGGTGAAGAGCCGGATATCGCGCCAAGGAATGTGGTTGGCGGCCGTCACTCGCGCGCCGACTTCGAGCGGGCGGCCGGGCCCAACCAAGGGCAAGCCCCCCAAATCGGTTGCAACAAAAAACTCTGGGTCGTTCGTGGTTACCATGGCGAGATCTCCCCTTGCCGAGTGGTCAGGCAAAGCTGGGTGAGGAAGGACTGGCGCAGGCCGGGTTCGCGCGAGGCGGCGGGAACCGGATGGGCCTGGATCCGGCCCTGAGCCTCGGCGTCCAGCGACCGCCGGATCGCCTCACCCAGACTCCGCGGCGATCCGGCCAAGGGCGAACGGGGCGGACGCTCCCAGGTCGGGCCCACATCCTCGATCCAAGGAGCGGTTAGGCTCTCGAACTCCTCCGTCGAGATGCGGTGGCGGACCAAGAGGGCCAGCGCCACGCTGTAGCTCGGTTCTCCAAGCTCGCGCATGAGCAGCTCCGAGGCGTCGCCCAGGCCGCCTGCGACCGCCTCGCGCCGGCATTTTCTCCAGATCCCATCGAACTCGTAGCTTCGGGATTCGTAGGTAGCGGCCAGTCCCCACGCCTGATAGGGGGTGAGCTTGTCAATGTTCGTCACGAACTCGACCACCTCTGCCGCCTGAGGTCCGAAATCAATTGCTTCCACCTGGTCTCCCTGCGTGTCGGTTGCTGGATCCAGGGTGGCCTGCGGGAGGTATCTCGCTGAAGGGCCAGATCCGAGAAATCTCTGCCTTTTGCGAGAAAGGCCCATCTATCGTGCCGATATAAGGGCCAAGTGCCTGATCAGGGCGACCGTGCGTCTTGTGGTAGAACGGTCCCGCCCAGGCCGGTAAGGAGGACAAGTGACGCGACGGAGCGGGTTGGCCAAGCGGGAACACGCAAGTGCGAAGATCGTCTCCGCGGCTCTCATCGCCGGCGGCGGCCTGGGATTGGCCGCCTGTGGGTCAAGTCCGGCGGGTTCTTCTGCCAGCCCTCCGGGCTCCTCCGGCTTCGAAAGCGGATTTTGGGTGGGGACGGGATCCAAGATCGACCAGCAGCTCGTCTACACCGCCAAGCTGGCCTACTATCTGACGGCACTGAGCCTGGAGCCCGGGGCGCAGGATCTTTTCACCCCGCAAGAGTGGCAAAGGGAGGTGACCACCTATTCCCAGCTACAGGCAGGCGACGTAGTCATGAAGCCCGGGGCGGATGTGAAAGACCCCGCAGGGGTGAAGCCTGCCGCGTTCACGATTGCGCAGCAGCCGGTGATCCCCAAGGGCTCGACCACGAATCAAGTGGTGGCCACGGTGCGGATCTGTGCCAACGTGACCGCCTATGCGGTGTTCAAGGGTTCGGGAGTGCGCGTGCCAGGGCTCCTCGGCTACGGCGGACCCGTTCTCACCACGACCCACCTGGTTGATAGCCCCAATGGGGGATGGCTGGTCAACTACTCAACCGGGGCAGAGGTCTCCTCGTGTCCACCCGGGCATACGCCATAGGAGGGTGGCGGGCCCGGCGGGGTGTCACTCCCACGCGGGCGGATGCCAATCGGCGTCCTGGTTGGTAATCCAGTCTCGCTTGATTCCAGTCGCGGCCGCTTTAGGCGGCCAGGCCGATGCCGGCGCCAAACCGCGTCACATCTGCGTAGTAAGGTGATTTCCATGGGCAACGCTTCCAAGATGATGGCTACCACTGCCGCGGCTTGGGCCTTCGGCCCCAACCACGAGCAGGTCGCCGGGATCATCGACCGAGCGAGCCGGATGACCGAGGATGAGGCCGGCGCGCTAGGCGATCGATGGACCGCCGTCGGCCACGCCACAGGTGTTTACGCCTTCAACCAGGCTTACGACACCGCTTATATAGCCGACCTCTACGACGCCGCCCATCTCGCCATTGAGGTCGCCATCGCCACCGTTTCCGCCGAGCCGGCCCGCTACGCAGTACGCGACACGGCGCTCGCCTGCGTGGTACGTAACTCAATCAGCGAAGAGACGTTTCAGACTCTGACCGGGCCGTGGCTCGAAGCCATAGGAAACATCGAGTGACCCGGGTCGAGGACCGCGAACCTTAGACCATCAGTCCCGCACCAAAGTGCGGGACTCTCGTCTTCTAGGACTCTCCGGGGCCCGATCTTGATGTCCTGCCCCCAGCCGTATCCCTGGCACCGTGCTCCCCTCCCCTGCCCGCCTGCGGGAGACCGCTGGGGTCTCTGTGGAGGAATTGGCCCAGGCGCTGGGGACAACCGAGACCCAGGTCGCGCACTTCGGACACGTGGACTCCGCGACGGTGATGGAGTTGCGGGATTACGTTGTCGCGCTGGGCATGGGTCTGGAAATTACCGTGCTCCACAATGGCGAGCGGATCATCATCTTCCGTGGCGCCAGCGATACGACTCGGGCCCAACCGGAGAGCTACGAGGCATCGTGGGAGCGGAGCGCCTGAAGCTTCAGCAAACGCCTGCGAGCCGTCGCATGCGCTACTTCGCGGCCGCCTGAGTCAGAAGCAGCTCCCAGTTACCCTTGGCTCTGTTCAGGTCGGTCTCCCCTGCCAACAGGTAGCGCCAGCGCCGGGGCCGTAGGTGATCGCTGGCGGTCCGCGCCCATTGCTCGGCAGCGACCTTCTTGGCCTGGACCTCCTCCGCCGACATGTCACGGTCGGCCTTGGTCTCGATCAGCCAGAAGATCCCGTCGGAGGCTTCGGCTGCGAAGTCCGGATAGTAGCTTCGCCCGTGATAGGCAATGTTGACGCCGTCACTTCTGTGCAGGCGGATCCAGCGCTTTATCTTTGCCGATTCATCCAGGAGCACCGCCATCTGGCGTTCGGTATCGGAGTCGAACCACTCAATGGCGACCAGCGACTTCGTCCAGCCTTCGTAGGCAACCGGATGATTATGGTCGACACGCTCATGGATGTTCATGGTCGTCAGACGATCGTTCAACCGCCTGACCTCGAGCTGGCGTTCCTCAACCTTGACCTCGTCATCGGAGGGCGTCTTTCGATAACGGATGTCGATGGCCTTACTGATGGCATCCAAAGCTGTGTTGAAAAACGCCGAGAGGCGCCGGGCCGCGTCGTCACCAAGTCCACGGACAAACGCCTCCACCAGGCGGGTTGCCGCATTCTTCTCGGCCGCAGACTGGCGCACCTGGCCAAGGTTGAGGATGGCGGCAACTAGCGCCTCTTCGCCGGCCCCGAGATCCAGTTCGGGCAGAGTTGCCCGAACCTTGTCGGTAGCCGGGACCGGCCGCACGCTAAGCGCTCCGGAGGCGGTAACCACCACCTCCAACTTGGAGCGCCGTAAGGTCTCCTCGGGATTGGCGGCCAGGCTCTGGCCAAGGGACTCGAAGTCCGAGTCGTCAATCACAGAGAGCGAGAAATGACGGGGTTTCGGAACGGTTTTGATGACCGGAACGTAGAACGGCTCTACGTCGCCTCTTATGGAGATGAGCTGGTTGATGGCCGTGGTTTCGCGCTCCATCTCCGCCTTGCGGTGGCCGATTTCGGCGATGCGCACGACTGTGCCGGTCACCCCCGGCAGACTGCCGGGGGCCGACCGAGTTTCGGACCGGGCCTGGGGGTCGCCAGAGTCCTGCGGCCAGGCCACCCCCGCAGCGGGTTCGGCAGCGTCCACCGGGGCCACACCGGTGACAGGATCCGCCACCTCGCTAGTGCGATCCGTTATCAGCGACGCCACCAGGCTGTCGGCCTTGGCTAGAAGGTCTCGGTAACGGTCATGGGCCAACAGTTCGAGGGTATCCAGCATCTCGACTCCGGTACGGGTTCCAAATGGAAGGCGCAATCCGCGGCCCAGCGTCTGCTCGGTGAGCACCTGGGAGGCGAGGGCGCGGAGAGCACAGATCACGAAGATGTTCTTGACGTCCCAACCCTCTTTGAGCATCGATACGGATACGATCACCCGGACCTGGCTGGTCGGGTCCTCCACCTTGCCAAGTTCCTCAAGGACCTCATCGCCGGCGTCGGAGTGCACGGTCAGCACAGCCTCGGCGTAATTCTCGGGAAAGAGGCCGGGCCGGCGCAGGACCTCAGCTACTTCGTTGGCGTCTTCGATCGACTGGCAGATGACGAACATGACCGGGTTGACCGGCGCAACGCCTGAGGCGGTGCAGTACTTGGCAACCGCGACGGCCTTGGCGTCCAGCAGTGCGACCCCGTCTCGCAGCTGGGTCTCGGTATCGGTACGATCGTCGTCGCGACCGACCAAGACCGGCACCTTGACAATCTCGTCGGCAATTGCCTGACCGAGAGTGTAACGGAAGGCGATCTGCTCGGGCGGGGTCTTGGGAGCCACCGTGGCAGTCAGGCCCACCAGCACGGCGGCATCCAGATCACGCACGGCCTCGGAGAATCTCGCACCGAAATAGGAGTGGTGTTCGTCGGCCAGGACCACCAGGTCGCCGACGCTGCGCAGGTAGTCGTATAGGCCCTGTCCCAAGCCCTCCTGGAAGTCGCGCACCCGCCGGGAGGTCTTGTCATTGGGCCTGATCAGCTGCTGTACGGTGAACACGAAGAGCTTGACGGTACTGGTGTCGCCCAGGGCCGCCTTCACCGCCCCGTTGGCGAAGTCTTCGGTGGTGACGAGCAACGGCGACGTCGATCGGCCGCGCACCTCCTTGGGGTGGCCGGGCGTGAAGTTGTTGATGGTCTTGGAGAGAATGGTCCGCGAAGGAGTGACTATGACGAAGTTGCTGACACCCTGGGCGGCGCAGTAGTCGATGATGGCCGCAGCCACATAGGTCTTGCCAACTGCGGTGGCCAAGTCCAAGACGATCTCGACCGGCTCGCCGGCCGCGGCGTCGAAACGCTTGGCGGCCGCCGCCAGCGCCTGCCGGTTGGCTTTGCGCAGGTCGAGGTTGGCGGCTATCTCGGCGATCGCCGCCTCGTCGAGAGGCAGCAGGATATGTGGCTTCACCGTTGGGACTCCAATCCATCGAGGATCAGCTGGACCTTCTCCGAGCGTCGCCTGGAGAGCCGGGCGAGATCCCGGGGAACTTTGCGCGCCCTGGAGCCGGGCGAGAGGCTGCGCAACAGGTCCTCGGCCCCGGCCTCGGCCGCTGTGGCCACCACGGTCACGCGCTCGCCATCAGCTAGCGCTCCAGCGAGCAGGCGAACGATGTCGTCACTCAGCACCCCGTCGATCACCGCCAAGCGCATCTTGTTCTTGCGCCCGCAGAACGCCCCATCGAGTTCATAGGTGAAGCCGAGCTGGGCCGCCACGCTCTCGGCCAGCTCTCCGGCGGTGACGTTGTCGGCGAGGAGGATGGAGGCGCCGGAGACTTCATAGACCGAAGGCGCCACGTCAAGCAGGCGGAAGCCACCCCCGCCTTCCCAGCCGGTGGATTCGGTTACACCGCCAGGGTCCTCGCCCTTCACGACTTTCCCTAGGCGCGGGAGTGTGAAGTCGGCGATGTTGTTCGCACTCCACTCGATAGTGACCCAGCGCCTGGCCATCTTGTGTGCCACGGCCGCCGTGGTTCCCGAACCCGCGAAGCAGTCAAGGACGATGTCGCCGGGGTTGGAGCCGATGTGGATGATGCGCTCCATCAGGCGTTCGGGCTTGGGGGTGGAGAACGGCTCGAGCCCTGGGAAGATATCCTTGATTTCCTTCTTTGCTCCATCGTTGGAGCCGACCTCCGCAGTTGGCCATAACGTCATAGGTACAAGTCCGTCCTGCACTTCTGACAAAAAGCGCTTGAGCCGAGGAACGTTGTTTCCATCTGGGCCAAACCAGATCCGGTTGTCGCTCAACATCTCGTCGAACCTGTCCCTCGTGAACAGCCAACACCGTCCAGCGGGCGGGTCAATTCGGCGGCCGGATGGCAGGGTTATGGTGTAAAACTGCGATGCGCGCCTGCCGGGTCCTGCCTTAGCGGACAGGTCGCCGGAGGTCCATGGGCCACGCGGGTCGTCGTCGGCGTTGCTATAGCGCGCTGATGCCTCGTCGGAACGAGGCATCAAGTTGCGGATGTTCATCCACTGGACGCCTGCCCTGCTATAGACGTGGATATAGTCGTGGCTCTGAGAGATGGCGGTTCTGTTGTCCCTGCCCGTCACCTTTTGCCAAATGATTGTGGAGACAAAACCCTCTTGGCCAAAAATCTCGTCCAGCACCACCCGCGCTCGGTGCTGCTCGGTATCGTCCAGGTGGACCCACACCGAGCCGTCGGGGCTGAGGAGCGCCTTGATCTGTTCAAGCCGGTCACGAAGCATGGTCAGCCAGACGGAGTGCTCCAGGCCGTCGTCGTAGTGGGTGAAGGCCTGTCCGGTGTTGAACGGCGGGTCGATATAGACGAGCTTGACCTTGCCCTTGTATTCGGCGGCGAATTCCGGAAGCCGCACAAGGCTGGTGAGGCCATGCAGGCTGTCTCCTCGGATCAGCAGGTTGTCCTTTGCGCGCTCGCGCTCGGAGTGGACTTCGCCGACGGAGCAGACGGTGTTCAGTAGGCGCACCTCTGAGACGCGGAAGTCCGACGGCTCCACCCACTCATAGACGGAATCGTCGTGGGCGAGCAGGCGCAGGTGTTTGTTCGTCCAGGTGAGTTCCAGGGCCCCACTGTGCTTATAGGTCATCCGAGCTCTGTCACCCTCCCCTGGCGCCGGCGCTTGCCCCGGGATCCGTGACACTACCGTAGTTCGAACCCTGGTCACCATGGCCCCTTTCAGAGAGTGGCGTTAGGCCGGACTGCGACCGCAGACCAACCGAGCCCGTGCGGGTCTTACTATCGACCCCGCTCCGCAATTTGTTCACGCCCGAGCACTGGGGCCTAGTACTCGACTCCCCTGCGGCGGTAATCCGACTCGGAGCCGGCCGGCCCCGCGAAGCTGAAGTCGAAACCGGCACCGCGTATGAGCAGGCCGCGCGTAGCGCTGACGGTGGCGTCGGTGTTTTGGCGCCTGGGGCCGTTCACCAGAATGTCTGTGGCCAGCAGGGCCGCGGCCGTCTCGGCCGCCTGGAAGGCAAGGACGTCGTAGCCGGTGGCATTCCTGCCAGCAATCACCCGAGCAGCGTGTTGGATGTTGCTCAGTGCCGGCAAGACACCGAGCGTCTCGGCCAGCTTCTCGTGGTCGGCATCCAGCCGGCTCTTGGCATCTTCGTTCCCGGCCCCCAGGGCGCCTGCGGCCGCCCCGAAGCGGATTACCTGTTCGCGGCTCAGCCGGTTCAGCCTGCGGAGGAATTCCAGCGCGGCGGCACCGTAAGGTCCGAAGCAGAAATGTACAGGCTCCTCGGAGAGGACGCGGAGCTCGCGGAATGCGTAGCCGACCTCGCCCCTCCAGACGTAGCCGCCCCTGACTCGGAAGAGCTGCGTTGGCCAGCCGTTGTAGTCCAGGGCCGATACGGGATCGGCAAAGGCCATGATCTGCCTAGCCCCTTCCCGGCCGTCATAGCCCGGACGGATCACGCTCCCCGCCTCGAGTCGTGACACTCCGGGTGCGCGCCGGGGCTCAAGCAGCACGGCGGGGTCGTCTATCCGGAATAACGGCACGCCGACGTCGGCGACGAGCCAGGCCGTGACTTGGCGTTTCATGGCTCCACCCAGGAAGAGTTGGGTTCCACCGGCAGGTCCGGGCGGAAGTCGAGCATAAAGGCCGGCTGGGAGGGGGACATGGCGACCATGGGTTCGGCATCGGGATCCACGCGGAAACCGGTCGAGTGATAGAGCACGCGCCTCAAAAGCATGGCGTCCTTCTCCTGCATGCCCGGCGAGTCGGGCCGATGTGCGAGTGCGATGGCGCCGGCGATGCGGGCGACGGCCGCCTGGGCGTCCTGGATGGCATTCTCGTCGCGCATCGTAAAGGTCTTTGTGGCAAACAGCTGTGTGCGGGCCTGGCCAAGGGTGGCCGCGGCCGCCACGCGAGCCAGCTTGAGCGCACCGGACAGGCCGTGCTGGTCAGCGAATCGCTCTTGCAGGAGATCGAAACCGGCGCCGCGGTTGAGTGGGTCGTTGTGCTTGGCCGCAAGGCCAAAGCGGATCACTTGCTCCGGGGCGAGCTCTTCGAGGCGGCGCGCAAAGGACAGGGCGGCATCTCCGCTGGGGCCAAAGCACAGGCCGAGCGGCTCTTCGGACACCACCTCGAGCTCGCGGAAGAGGTACATTCCCGATGCGTGTCCGAAGGGTTTCCCACTCACGCGGAAAAGGCGGTTGGGGAAGCCCGCGTACTCCGCGGCGCGGTCAGGGGTGTCGAAGCCGAAGACGACCGGGCCGTTCTCTCCTGAGGAATCCGGCCTAAGGGTGCTGCCCACGCGGACCGAGTCCGCAGCCGGCGTAGATATAACCGCGACGATCATGTCGGGGTCCTTCATGTCGGTCTCGGTGATTCGCTTGCCCGTGGCAAGCCAGCAGGTTGTGGGTTCGGGGTTCATGGGAACTCCAAAGTGGTTGGGCCTGGGTTGGACGGCGTGAGGGATGCGGCAGTGACGAGAGCGGAGCCATCCAAGTCGACACCCAGCACATGGCGAATGCGTTTCCGCAGGGGATTGATCCAGGGGTCACCGGGAGAGTTGTAGCCAGGGGTGGTGATCACCAGGTTGCGCGCGAGCAGATCGACAGCGTTCATGGAGCCGTCGGGCCAGGTGCCTCCGAAGCTGATCCCGGTCACTTCCGTGCCGGCCTCGCGCGTGCGCCGGGCGATGGTGAGACCCCGTATGACGCCGGCCGCATACGCGGCCTGACCGGCCGCCACTTGAAGTCCACGCTCACGGGCCTCCTGGTCCAGGTAAGCCGCGAGCTTCTCTGCGTTCGTGAACGGGCTCATCTCTGGATGACGGGCGCCTGGCGCGGAGAGGGCTGGCTGGAACAGGGCTGCCACGGCGGAGCCAAGGCGCACGTATTGTTCCAGGCTCAATTGCTCGAGGCGCTCGAGAAGGCTGGTGACCGCGGGACCGCTCGGTCCGAAGACGAGCTCGGGCGGCTCGTGGGCGACGACTTCTACATTGGCAAAGCCCAGCATGTCCGGCTCCAGAGTCCAGCGGGGAACGCCTCGCACGCGCAGGAGGAGGACGGGCCAGCGCGGAACGCGGATTGCCCTGGTCGGACCGCTCCAGGCGATTACCTCGCGGCTCTCGTGCAGATCGTCGGGCCAGAGTATCGCTCCCACGGAGTAGCGGGCGGCGTCGAAGTCTTTACTGGGAACCTCGATCGCCATAAATGCCTCGGTCGGCGCGGGCCGATTCCCGCCGCTCATGCCAGGCCATCCAAAGCCGGAGAGGTACTGGTCCCGGTTGCTGCCGCCAGCGATATGGCTGGCGCAGGCTTCGTTTGGCCGAGCTGCGGCCCGCCGAGATCTACACCGATCGTGTGACGAACTTCTTCGCGGATCTCTGGCGGTGTCGAGCCCAGGGCGATCAGGGACAGGTCGCTGCGGCCGTACAGATCGAGCAGCATGACCGTCGCAAACGCGCTGACCGCCTGTGCCCAAGCTGGATGGTCGGTGCGTATAGCAGGCGGGATCCCCATCGCCTCGAAGCGTCTGGACAGACCGGTCCGCAATATCAGCTTGGCCGCCATGTAGCCGGGCGTCGACTCCTCCGCTTGCACCAGGGCGAGATAGCCACCCGAGCTGACCCGGAGCCGACAGCCGCGACTGTGCGCCAGGTAGCCCAGGCGCACAGTCGCGGCTGTCGACTCTGGGGAGAGGGATTCGAGACCGGCCACGAGTTGCTCGACCGCCACACCGTTATCCCCAAGCGCTGCGGTGATCGGCTCGCGTGCGAGCACTTCAGCACTCTCGAACTCGACCTTGGGGGGCCTGGCTTCGGCAGGGACGCCACGCACTCGCAACAAGCAAATCGGCCAAACGCCGTCACTCTTGATCGCGTACTCCGCCCGCAGATATGCGCTAACTCGCTGCATCGGCGGGTTGGCGGGGTCGAAGGGTATCCCGCGGAGATCCGTGGTAATGATTTCACCCGGCCGGTAGTCCAGGGGCCCCACTGCGTCGACGTCGCCTGGCCACGCGATCCAGGCCTCGATTGGCTCGGGTCGCTCTGTGGAATTGAGTCGCTCTTTGCGTTCCGGCCGTTCGGCGGGCATCAATCGAACTCCTCCAGCGAGGGGAGCGGGGTGAACTTCGGTGCGTCGACTGCGAGCGGCCGCAGGCAAGCGTTCCATGGATCGGTCCACCCCTCATAACCCTTCGGCGGACGGCCACCCATAGGGGCGGCGGCAAGTACGCAGCCCGCTTCGAATATGGCGCCATAGAGATCGCGCGAACGCTCTTCGCCGAGATCTTTGAGCCACCGGGCCCGGGCCCGGTACGCAACGCCTTCAACCGCTTCGGTGGCTGCGCTTCGCTTGGGGGTGCGCATAGTGACCGTCGCGTGTAGCGCTCCCGGAGGGTGGCGCCGCTTGCCCTTCGTGGCCTCGCCTCGCCAGGCCAGGGCCAGGCGGAAAGCCTGCTCCATGGAGAGGGCTTTCACCTGCTCCTCGAAGCGTGCCATGACTTGATCGGGACCGGCCGCATCGGCCAAGACCTGAGCACGTTCCGCAGCCGAGAGCTCGGGCCGGGACCGCTTCCTTCGTGCCGGATACACGGCTAGGCCAGGCCCAGGCGCTGGGTCCAACCAGCGGCCGGCGAATTCCAGGCGGCGGCGAGCAGAGTGTTCATCTCCGAGGGCGTCTCGTCCCAGCAGGGACCGACTGTTTCGGCCCAATGTTGGGTCAAAGCGGCAAAAGCGTCCTTGCTGATCAGGTCACGTCCGACAAGAGCCTCGCCGACGTCGTAGCCCCGGAAGCCGACGAGCTGCCCGCAGGCCACATAGGCCCAGGTTCGGCCAGCTGCGCGGATAACCTTGCCCGCCTCGCCGGCGATGTCTTGGATGACAGCGCGCCGCGCGTCGTAGGCGGCTTCAAGCTTTTTGGTCTGCTTGGCAGTCAAGCTGGAAGCGGCTTCGAGGAACTTGAGGACCTCGAGCCCATTTGGGCCGAAGGCCCTCCAATTCTCGGCCTCGGAGACGACCTTGAAGTCGAGCAGGGCCACGGAGTGCTCACCCGTGCCGCTGACGTTGGTCGCGACCGGCTCGCCCTCGACAAGGAAGAGGCGCACCGGCCAGATGGTCGAGTACAGCGTTTCGGATTCGATGTCCGCCCCGATCACCTGGTTGCTGGCGTCGCTGCTGCGGCCGGCTCTGGGCATGGACACTGTTTGTCCGGGCTCCAGGGCCACTCCCCCGCCTGTCAGCGACTTCCCCTCGGGAGTCGCGGGTACGTAGTAGATGGGCATTTCGTCGCTCCTTCTAGTTGTCGGTTTCTAGCAGTCGATGCCTGCGGGCGTCTGGACGCCTAGCGGCCCTGTTCAAGGGGCTCGCGGCCGGCGGGCTCTCGGACTTGGTGGACATCTAGTTCCTCTCTGTTCTTGATCCAAGGGCGCGCGGCTGTCGCCGCACGCGAGGCGGGCTCTATTCCGCAAGGGACCCGACGAGGCGGGTGACTGCGAGGAATTTCTCCGGGTAGTGGGCAATTTGATCGAGGTTGAGCGAGAACTCCTGCTGAACGGCCCGGTCCGCGCGATCGCGATCGACTCCGCAGTTCTTGATGGTTCTCTCGATGCGCTGGGCGACCTTGGCGACGATGGCGGGGTCGAGTTCACCTTCGGCGGGGCGGGCGCGGCCCAACGGGTTGTTCCCGGCCGAGTTTGTGGCGGCAGCGGTACGGCTGCGGCTCTGGGCTGACTGGCTCTGGGCTGACTGGCTCTGGGCAGCAGGGGCCTGGGTCCGAGTGGGTTCCGGCCCATCGTTGGGGACGACCGTCAAGAGAGGCGCCGTCGGCGCCGGGCTCGGCTCGGCCAAGTCGATCTCGAGCGCTTCGATGATTCCCGGCACTTCGTCGTCCGGATCCGCGTAGAGATCGTTCAGGTCCGCCATCAAGGGCCCGGGGGTGGCGACGGGCGCCGTCCCGCCCTCCCGCGCCGGCCGCGACACGGTGGGCCGGGGGTCGTGTTCAGCCGCCGGCGAGGCCGGCTCATCGCCAAAGAGAGAAACGTGGCCGGTGTCGGCCAGTGTCGGGTTCGAGACATGGGCGGTCTCGGGCTCGAAGTCGGCAGCGACGATTTCATCGAGGGCCGCGTTCAACGAACTCGAAGGTCGTTCGGCGCCAGCGGCACGGCTGCGGACTCCAGGAGCGTCGGCCATGAACGCGGCCACTCCCCTGTCGGCTTGGGCCGGTTGGGCTTGGGTTGCAGCGGGTTCGGGAATCAGCTCGGGCTCCACAACGGTGGAGAGCTCGGCGAAGGCAGTACCGACTGCCACTGGAGGAAGGGGCGCGCGATTCGCGGCGTCGGGATCCTGTACGAGAACGATGGTGGGAACCGAGTAGTCGGAGCCGCGGCCGTTGGTCTGGCGATCGATCACCAGACGGGCCTTGATCGGCCAGCCATCGGCCCTGCGGGCTAGGTATTCGTTGACAGACCAAGGCAGTTGCTTGGCGGCGATCTCGGAATTGGTCTCCAGCTTGCCGTAGCCGAGCAAGCCGGTGTCGGGCGCCTGCACGATCAGGCGGGTACGCGGCTTGCAGCGGTTGGCCCTGTTGCGCGGATCGATGTTCCTACACGCACAGGCCTCGCCCGTCTCGGCCTGGGCCACTCCATCGCAGCGGCGGAGCATCTCCCCGTTGGAGCCCCACAGCTCCATGTCTCTCGTCACCGCCTCGCCCGAGGGGAAGTCGACGGTGATGGCGTTGCTGTCAAGCGTTGCCTGCCAAATCTTGCCGCCGGCGTGCTCCCACTCCTCGGCCTTTCCGCCATAGGCGTTGACGAAGGCTTCGATCACTTCGCGGGACGGGGTGGTCACGCGGAAGACGTCGAGGGAGCGTGGACGCTCCTTGTCGCCGGAGCGAGTGGGCACCTTGTCCCCCAGCCGGAGTCGGAAGCCGATCGGGGGTTCAATCGGAAGGTTCGTGATTGGCATCTGCTTGCTCCTATTCAGACGGCTAGCGCCGAGGGCGCCGGCTGGGCCGGCGTGGACGGGTACTTGGTCAGAACGGGCGTGGGAACCACGGCGTCGATGGTGCGGCGGTTCATCTGCAGCGGCCGGTCCTTCTTGTCTTTGGAGAGGTGGAAGTTGACCAGTAATCCGCGGAAGGCGCGGAAGGTGCGATCGGAGACGTCGTACTGATAGATGCTCGGCTTCCCGGTTGGGCGCAGCTGTACGCACAACGCGGTCTCGATCTGCGGAAGGGGGTAGACGGTTCCGTCCTTCAGGAGGAGGTAGTCGGCGTGCACGTAGGCGGCCTGCTGCAAGGCGAAGTCCTCGCTCATGGACTTGGAGGTCTTCCAGTCGACGATGATGTTGGCGTTGCCGTGGCTCTTGGGGAAGCGTGCAAGGCAGTCGATGGTGCCGGCGTAGCCGTACCGGGTGGAGAAGACCGTCGCCTCGATCGCGTAGGCCACTCCTCCGCTTCCATCCCAGAAGGCTCGGAAGGCATTGAAGGCGCCTTCGTCCTCAGGGCGGAGGAAGGGACCGGGGTCGCCGGTCGTGATGTAGTTCTCGACGTGTCCGTGAACCCGGGTCCCGTAGTTGCCGCGCATGGTCTTGTAGGCGTGTGCAGCCGGACCGGCAGTCGCGTAGAGATCCTTCAGGTCGAGGTTCAGCCACTCGGGATGATCCTTCACTGCCTCCAGGGCCATGCGCGTCTCCCACTCGACTGGGACGTTCCCTTCTTCGAGTTCGTCGTAGTACGGGGTCTCCGGCGCCGGCGTGTACCAATTGGCGAAGCTGGAGGCCTTCATCGACTTGATGGAGGTGACGCGCGGGTATTCGATGCCGTCGATCCGATAGAAGGGGTTGCCGCGGGAAGGAGGTTCAACTCTGACGCGCTGACCCTTGGCATAGACCGGCCCGGTAGCCGCCTGGCGCACCGGAGCCTGTCCAGCGGCACCGGGGCCCTGTGGGGCTTGGGTCCGCTGAGTCTGCGCGGGTTGGGTGGTCGTCGTGGGCATCTGCTCTCCTGTTTTCTGTCTGCCTCGAAGCGCTTCCGGCTCGCCTTTTGGTCCGTCGGAAAGATCAGGGTCGATCCTCGCTCTCGGGAGATGTCTCGCTGAAGGGCCAGCCGGAAGTTTTCCGCTGAAGCCGATTAGCGAGACGCGATGCTTGAAGCGCGGGAGATCGGCTCGTTATCGATATAGCGATTATCCCAGGGGAGTGTGACAAGTGGCGCGCCTGCTAGATGCCGTAATCAGGACGTTTCGAACGGTGCGGTGGCGCCAGCAGGACGGCTGGGGGCGGTCTGGCCGCTCGTAAGTGCAAGCCCCTTCCGTGAGGGAGGGGAAGAGGTCTTCCCGTCTTAGTCCTGCGGCTGGCGCTTGATCTCCCAGATGCTGCCAACGACGCGGCGAAGCGGCTCGACGAGAATGCCGAACTGCTCGGGGCTGAGGAACTCCCGCAAGAGGATGGCGTCCATCGCGTCGGCCGCGGCACGGTAGGCGGAGCTGGTTACGGTCTGCCACTCGATGCCTTCGGAGGTCGACCTCTCGACGTCGGCTTCGCTCCACCATCCCGTGCGTACACCGGTGTCCCAGAGGTGCATGCGGACAAAGGCGCGATAGGAGCTCGCCTCGCCGCCAATCCCGGCCAGCTCCTTGATGTGTTCACGCGCCTGCTCGAGGTGCTCGCTGTATTCGGGCCCGCCGGCGATCACCAGCGATGTGACCGCCGCTGCAACGCGAGTGGCCGTCTCGGCTGAGGTCTGGTCGACGATGCGATCGACTTGAAAGGCGGCGAGGATGTCGTCCTGGACCGCCTTCCAGAGCTCGACGCGGAGATCTTCGATGGAGGGCGGTTCGTCTGGTTCGGCGCCTTGAGGACGGCTGGCGCCATTGGAGGTAAAGGGGTTCGCGGTTTCGCTCTCGGCCGGATTCTCCTCGGGCATCTCTGGCTCCTCGTGCTTCGTCGCCTATATCGGCACGAGCCGGCTCTCTGTAAACGGGTGGCCGGCGCGAGCGGTTTCGGCGCGAGAGGGACGGCTGGCGCCGGATTTTTTGGTGGGTTTTGAGGCCGATCCAAAATCAACACCAAAAGCCTCCTCCTACCTTCTCCACACCACCCAACAATCCCCCAACAACCCTCCTCCTCCACACCACCCAACAATCCCCCAACAACCCTCCCCAACTCACCCCTCACAAACCCCCTCTCCTCTAGCCCTAGGGCAGTACGCAACCTCAAAAATTCGGCCCCGAATTTCGGCCCGGCCAAAAAGTGCCCTTACCTCTACGCAACCTCTCCGGCGCTCGGCGATGGATCAGACCGTCCCTTTAGAGTTTTTTCGCCACTGGCCCTTCAGCGAAATAGCGAGGTTGCGTACTGTCGTCGAATGCACAAAGTAAAGAACGCAGCTAAAAGCGCCACCAATTACTTCACCGAAGGCAAGGAGGGCCCGGAACAGGCGACCATGTGGCTCGGGATCGGAGCGGGCAAGCTCGGCCTCGCCGGGCAAGAGGTAACCGGCAAGGCCTTGGTTGCCCTTCTCGGCGGGCGCGACCCGAACACGGGAAAGATTCTCCCCAAGTATGTCCGCAAGGACCGCCGGCCCGCTTTGGAGCTGGTCTACTCGGCCACAAAAGACGTCGACCAGCTCTGGGGACTGCAGAAAGACCCGGCCGAGAGGGCCAAGATCCTGGCCGGCCACGACAAGGCGGTGGCCGACGCAGTGGCTTTCGCCGAGAAGTACTCGGGAGCATCCCGCATCCGCGTCGAGGGCAAGGACACGGCCGCCGATGCCGGCCTCGTCGCGGCATCCTTTCGCCACACGATCAACCGGAACAACGAACCGCACATACACAGTCACGTCCTGGTGATGAATCTGGCTCTGTTGGATGACGGGCACTGGGGCTCAGTGGAATTCAGTTACCTGTACAAGATCCAGGCGGCCTCACGGGCCATTTACGAGGCCTCCCTGCGCGCCAACATGGCCGAGCTGGGCTATCGCTTCGAGGACGACGAGCACAAGGGCCCGGAGCTGATGGGGATGCCAAGGGAGCTCACCCGGGCGTTTTCGACCAGGACGAGAGAGATCGAGGAGTTCCTCGGCAACATCAAGCGCAACGACAACCAAGCGCGCAAGCTGGCCTTCCAAGCCACTCGCAAGGACAAGGAAGCCCACACCATCGAGGAGCTCCAGGAGAACTGGTTCGCGATCTGCGAGGAACATGACGTCGACCCCGATGAGCTGCTAGCGGACGCGGCCGACATGGGCCGCCGCTTCGGCGCCTACAACCCCTCGGATCCAGGGTGGATGGGCTATGCCATCGATCTGATGCTCTCGGAATACGGCATCACCGAGAACGATGCGACTTTCACAAGGACCGGTGTGCTGCGCGCCTTCGCCGAGACCGCAACCGACGGCGCGACTCTTGAACAGCTCGAGAGGCTGGTCGATGCTTTCTTCCAGGAAGAAGACGTTATCGCCATCCACGTGCTCGACGCCGACGGACAGCCCACGCACGCCCGGGACGAGATTCGCGATGGCTCGATCGCGCTCGGATTGGCCGACACCGCGGGCAAGATCCAGCAGCGCTATACGCTGCGCTCGCTCTTGGACATCGAGGAATCCATCCTGGACGCGGCCATACTGGCTCCGTCTCTCGCACGGGCTTGCCAGGTGGACGTCGCTGTCGTCGCCGCCGCCTTGAAGCAAGCGGATGCCTCTGCCCTGAAGCCCTCGGATGAGCAGAAGGCCGTGATCGAGGCCATAACCACCTCCGGAGAGTTCATCGAGCTCGTGAGGGGCGTCCCTGGAGCGGGCAAGACGCGCTCGCTGGCAATAGCCTCGCGCATCTGGGAGAGTGCGGGATATTCCATCCTTGGCACCAGCCATACGGGCCGCGCCGCCGATGAGCTCGGCGAAGGCGCCAAGATTCAGAGCCGTACACTTGCGTCCCTGCTGATGCGCGCCGAGCGGGAGGGCATCGCCCCCAACACTGTCGTCATCGTCGACGAAGCGGGGATGGCCGATACGCGCTCGCTGGCCAAGCTGGTGAGCATGGTCCGCGAGGCACAAGGCAAGATCGTGCTGGTCGGCGATAACCGCCAGCTCCCTTCCGTCGCAGCCGGGGGCATGTTTGGGACACTCTGGCGCTCCAAGGGCGGCCACGACCTCCCGAACAACATGCGCCAGGTGGACGACTGGGCCCGCGATGCGCTCGAGTACATTCGCACGGGCCACGCCGAGGCGGCCCTCTCCCTCTATGTGGAACACGGCCTGGTCCAGACCCATCGCGACGAGATGGAGCTAATGCACACGTGCGTGACCGCCTGGTTCTCGGATTTTCGCGCCGGGATCGACACCGCCATCCTCACCCATTCCAACTCCGACACCGAGGCGCTGAACTTGATGGCGCACGCGCTCATGAAGGAATCCGGCGAGCTCGAGGAGCCGCTGGTGCATTTGTCGGCGGCCTATGGCCATGCCGGCGTACCGGAGCGTACCTATCACAAGGGAGAGACGCTGGTCTTCCTGCGCAACGCGAAGATGGCGGCCGTTAGCGGGGGCGCAAGGGTCGACGTAAGGAACTCCCACACCGGAAAGCTGCTCGGCTTCGACGCGGAGAACAACCTGGCCGATGTCCTGCTCAACACCGGAGAACGGGTCTGGGTCAAGCGATCCTACCTGGAGGAACATACCGCATATGGATATGCCCGCACGATCCACAAGAGCCAAGGGGTGACGATCGGCCGCCAGGACAAAGAGCGCCTCCAGGTGGGTTACGTCCACTTGTACCGCCCAGAGCTGCTCGGCTTCGAGGCAGCGCACGTCGCTCTGTCCCGGGCCACCGATTCGACCAGGCTCTACGTGCTCACCCAAGTGCCAGAGCTTGGTGCTGACACATGGTTCCGCACCTCCGACGGCGAAGTAGTTACCGTGGAACTGGAACAGTCGGACCCGCTCGGCGACGCCGGGCGCAACTGGAACCGCACCGGCGCGGACCGCTCGGCCAGCAGCTGGATCAGCTTCTCGCGCAGGGCGTATGCCCTGGCCCGGGCCATGGACGCCAGTGCGTTGGCCGCCACGGCGAAGCATTTGGAATACGCAACCAAGCGCCTGGGGGCCGCCGCAGGCTCTGTCACACTGGACACCCTCAAGGCCCGCGACGTGCTCGCGGCATGTAATCCGGCTTTCGCACGCGATCCGGAGCGCTGGCGGCTGCCGATGGAAGACTTCGAACTGACCGGGAGGGCCGACGCCATCTCCAACGCGCTGGAGGAGCAGCTCGAACACGCCCGCATCGCCTTGACCGTCTCACACAAGCGGTCTCACAAGGACCTCAGCAAGGACTTCCGCATGGAAGGCGAGGAGCTCCAGGTTCTGCGCCAGGCCCTGGCAATCAAGCGCGAATCCAACATCAACTCCGCTTTGGTCTCCTTGCCCGCCGAGTACGCAACCCTGATCGGAGCGGCTCCCCCGGTCGAGGACTCCCCCGCGCTCTATGAGACCTGGCTCGAGACCCTG
>JAKAEN010000014.1 GCA_021818355.1 Actinomycetes bacterium
CTGTTTCATAAGCGCGATCTGCTGGGCATTGACGTCCTGAAACTCGTCGACGTAGAAGTGTCGGTACCACCAGCGGATGGTCTGTGCGAAGGCGGGGTTCTCGCGGAGCGCGGACTCGGCTCGGACGATCAGGTCGTCGAAGTCGATCTGATGCGACGCGGCCTTGAAGCGCTCGTACGAACCCCAGGCCGCGGCGATGGCCGTAGGCGCGAGGCTGGTTTCGCGCCTGCTGGCCGCATGCCATCGCTCATACCCCTCGGGGGCGACCATGTTTGCCTTGGCCGTCTCGATTTCCCTGGTCAGCTCCGAGATGACCAGGGAGCTTTCCAGCCGCTGGGCGCCTTCCTCCCCACCCTTTCCGAAGTGACGACGGAGTCCTGCATCCTCGCGCACTGCGGCGGCCACCGCCCGGGGCTTGGAGGTGATCAGCCGGGGCGCCGGTCGCCGCAGCTCCTCGAGATAGCGCCGCAGCACCAGGAAGGCGAAGCTGTGAAAGGTCCCAACCCACGGAAGCTCGTACATGGAAAGGCCAGCGAGCCGCGACTTCAGCTCGTCGGCCGCCTGGTTGGTGAAGGTGATCGCCACCGTGTTCTTCGGCGCCACCTCCGGATCCATGGCCCGAAAGGCGATGCGGCGGGTAAGCACAGTCGTCTTGCCGCTGCCGGGTCCGGCAACGATGCAAAGCAGGCGGGCCGGATCTGCAACCGCCTCGGTCTGCTCCACGGTAAGACCGCGAAGATATGGTAAGTCGTCCATTCGTCCGCCTTGTGGCCGGTGGTACTAGATGGCCGCGGGGCGGCGAGAAAGTGTCACCGGAGCGATGACCATCGTCTGGGCCGGTTCGGCGCAGCAGAACCAAGACTCGGTCAACTTGGGCACGGCTCGCTCCTTCTCCTGGCTGTAGTCGAAGTCCTTGGCGTCAAAGCCGAGTTGCGAGCAGGAGAGTCGGTACATCTCTTCGAAGATCTCCCAGGTGGCCAAGGAGTCCAGCCAGGCCGGAAGTCGCGAGGCGAGTTCGGCCTGCAGCATGTCCAGCTCCGGCCATGGAGATTGCCAGCCGTAGGAGAGCGGCTCGCCTTCGGAGCGGTTGAACAGGCTCCGAGTGGCCGGATCCTCCAACAGGAGTGATCCCGCGGGAACCAGCAGCCGAATGGTGAACTGGATCGGATCCACGTTCCCGATTAGCTGCTCGTCGTGAACGAATTCGAAGAGTTCGACAATTTCTGACGGCGAGGTCCAAGGCGTGAACGGGAGGAGGGACGGGCGCAGTTCGATCCCGACATCGCGGCAGGCGCGCACCGCCTCGGCCATCTGGGAGCGAGTGTGACCCTTGCGCAACTTTGCCAGGACCTCCTCCGAGGTGTGCTCGAAGGCGGAGACGACAAAGGCGCATCCCAGCTCGGCCAGTTCCCTCAGCAGCTCCCTGTGTTCGAGGAGGTGCTCCACTTTTATCGTCGCGTCGAATGTCAATCCAGGGTGAGCGTCGTGCATCGCCCTAAGGATGCGCATCGAGTGGACGGGTGCGTTGAAGAAGTCGGGATCCCCGAAGGTGATGTGTTCGGCGCCCATCTCCACGAGCTGGTCGATGTCCGCCAATACCCACTCCGGCTTGTTGATCCGGATCCTTCCCTGGTAAACGGTGGGCACCGGACAGTGGGTGCAGGAGTGCATGCAGCCTCGCGTTGCCTCCGTGTAACCGGTCAGGCGTTCGACGCCGCCTACCGAAAGCTTGGCGTAAACGTCCAGCGGCGGGACAAGCGAGCGATTCAAGGTGGGCGGCTCCGACTGCAGCCTCTCCCGGGTGCGGGCAACGGAGCGCAGGCCATCGCACGTGCTCTCCCCGGTGCCAAGGCCGCTTACCCAGCCGACGACGTCGGCAATGGTTTCGCCGCTTGCGAGTAGGCCTACGGTAGGAGCAAGATCGGCTTCCGCGAGGTTTATCGCATAGAGTCCGAAGAGCGCTATCGGCAGATCGGGGTGTTCGGCGTATGCGGTCTCGATCAGCCCCAGCGCGATCGCGCTGGCGGTGTGCATCGGCACCGATATCACGAGCGCGTCGTGGCCCTGCAGAGCCGACAGTACATCGCCGGAGCCGGCCCGATCGTAGTCGAAGACCTCCGCATGGTGGCCGGCCTCCTCGAGGGAGGCGGCCAAGGCGAGACTCGAGAGCGGCTGATGACCCAATTCGTAAAGCGACGCGACGAGAACCTTCATAAGCAAAACCCTAAGCGTCCACTGCGACGCCAGGTTCGATCTCGAAGCGCAGCAGCTCGCGAGCCTCTCTGAGGGCAGCCACAACCGCGCTGGCCCCGGGGGCCTTGGCAAAGATGAAGCCCAGGTATCGGTTGTCCCACGGAAGCGGCCGAACCTGCGTTCCGGTCGGGACGGTGACCTCCACGCCGTTGACGAAGCGAACTGCCGTGGCTTCCTGGACCCCGCGCACCGCACGCAGTGTCCCCTCAGCCTCGACGGGGATCATGTAGACACCGGAGGCCTGCCGCTCCCGGTTGGTCGAACCAACCTCGCGCCCCGCCGCATTGGCCAGTATCAGGTCCTCCAGGGTCGTGGCGAAGGCGAACGAAAGCGCATCGGAGCAATGCCCGCCGATCGACCTGGCGGCCACGTCGATGGGTACGCAACGTCCATCAGCGGTAACTCGCACCTCGGCGTGCACGGGGCCGTCCGGGAGGGAGAGGGCGCGAGCCACGTCTGACACCGTCGACTCGATGGCGTCAGTCGTCTGCCGGCCCGCTCTTGGGGGGGTCACGTAAATGGTTTCGGCAAAGACCGGGCCGGTCAATGGATCGGGCTTTTCGAATATGGCCAGCACGTTCAAGGCGCCGTGGATGATCATGCCCTCAACCGCATACTCGTCGCCCTCGACGTATTCCTCGGCGAGAACCTTGTTCCCGGACACTTTCATATCCTTCGCGACGGACTTTGCGATCTCCACCGAGTCGGCAAGCTGCTCCACAGTGCGGGCCAGCGTGACGCCTATCGAGCCTGACCCTTTGGTCGGCTTGACCACCAGGGGAAGCCCGAGACTCTTCAAGGCGGCATCGTCGTTTGGGCCATGCGTCAATTGGACCCAGCGGGGTTGAGGTATTTGGGCGGCGTCGAGAGCCCTGCGTAGCTCGGCCTTGTCTCGTGTGGCGAGAATGCCCTCGAGGCCACGGCCACTGCCGGTCAGGCTCGCGTTCGCAAGAGCCGCGATTTCCACGCCGCCCTCGTCAACCGCAAGGGCATGGGTTATGCCGTAGCTGCGCGCAAGCGAAGCGAGCTCCTCGGCGGCCGAGGAAGGATCGCAGAAATCCAGGCGGTCGAAGACCATGCCGAGATGGTCGGGCGCACTCATCTCCGAATCCGTGGCGATCGCAACCTGGATGCCAAGCCTTCGGGCCGACTCGAGGAAGCGCTGGGCGCGGTAGGTATTGGAGGGGAGCACCAAGAGCAACTTGTCCAATGCACCTATCATTGTAGTTAAAGAAGCGTGCCGGACTTCGAGGTGTGTCCGCGGCGAAAGGTTGATTGGGATGGCTGAGATCGTCTTGGAACTCTCGGATGAAGCCAAGGAGCTGGTCAGATCAGTCCTTGCGGAGGAGTCGGATCCGGAGACCCTCGCCCTATGGGTCGAGGTTGCTGGGCAGGATGGCGCTAGCTACAACTACGACGTCTATTTCCAGGCCGCCGCCGATGCAGGCTTGATGGATGTCGTCGAAAATCTCGCCCCCGGCCTGCGCGTCGTGGTTCCCCAGGCAAGCGTGGAGACGCTTCGGGGGAGCCGCATGGAGGTGAGCTCAGACGACGGCGGCCTGGTGATCATCAACCCCAACTCTCCACCGTCCGCCCCCGGCGCCCCCGAGGGTTTCGAGGACGCGACCCTGGAAGGTGAGCTGGCCGAGCGGATCATCGCCATCCTCGCCGACGAGGTGAACCCGGCGATTGCCAGCCACGGTGGCCGTGCCGACCTGGTCGGGGTGACCGGCACTATCGCCTATGTGCGCCTGTCGGGCGGCTGCCAAGGTTGTGGCCTCGCCGCGGTGACGCTATCCCAGGGGATAGAGGTGTCAATCCGCGAAGGGGCTCCCGAGATCACCGAGGTGATCGATGTTACCGACCACCTGTCGGGCACCAACCCCTACTACCAGTCGTCCAAGAAGTAGCCACTTCCTGCTCGGGGGCACAGGGTTCCCGCTCCCCGGTGAGCTGGGGGGACTGGGCTATACTCGCTCAGGCGCGGAGCAGGGCCTGGGGTATTTATGAGCGTTGACGAAGCAAATAGCGGCCGTGAATGGCTGGATGAGCTTGAAGAGCTTGCTTGGCGGAGGCTCCTGCGCGCCAACGCCTTGCTTCTTGGCAGGCTCGATTCAGAACTGGTCGCGGAACATTCGATGACGCTCGCCGAGTATGAGGTCTTGGTTCATCTCTCGGAAGCCGAGGGGAATCAGCTGCGGATGTCCGCTCTGGCCGAGCTTGCGTTGGTGTCGAGATCTGGTCTCACGCGCAGGGTGGAGTCTATGGCGGCCCGAGGACTGGTGTCCAAGGAGATATGCCCATCGGATAGGCGCGGAATGATCGCCCACCTGACGGAGCTGGGACGTAAGCGCCTCGAGGAGGCCGTGCCCACTCACATTGCCGGGGTGCGGCGCTACTTGCTTGACGGCCTTTCCCGGAAGGACGTCAGCGAGTTGGCGCGCCTTCTGGAGGTGCCTTTGTCCCGCTTGGAACGGCCGTAACCGTCACACTCACCGGCCCTAGCCTGCGCTCGTAGTCGTCGTTGCGGCCGGGGTGGTCGTGGTCGTCGAAGTGGTTGTGGTTGTGGTCGGCGTCGACGATGTGGTGCTCGCCGGCGCCGTAGTGCTCGTCGAAGCTCCAGTAGTGCTCGTAGTGGACCCCGCCTGTGTGGTCGATGTGGTGCTGGCCGTGGTCGAGGTGGTTGTTTGTACCGGCCTGAGCGGCCCAAAGGGTGGATGGGAATAGACGTTCGCCGCATTTGGCACCGAGGGATGACTCCGTCCGACGCCGCCGGCTCCGAAAGCCTCGAGCACATTGGTGGTGATCGCCAGTGTGGCCGGATCGGGGCATTCCCCGACCGAAGGAACGCACGAAGGCGCGAGTGTGGCGACCCAGTTAGCCGTCCCGGTGGCAAACACGCCACCACCGCTGGGCAGGCTGTAGTAGGTCATGTCGGAGAAGTAGGGCTGATTTCTGCACAGTACGGGTGAATTGGCCAGGATTTGCAGGTTGGCCGGGTGTGGTCCGCCAGGAGCGAATCCGTCGAATTCCGAGCCGATCAAGTGAGGTATCTCGGAGCCGAATCCAAGCCCTGATCCCTGGAGGATCCACGACTGCGGATCCGTGATCACCATGGGATAGTTGACGGGGTAGCACTGGTACTGAATCCCGATGAGCGAGCTCTCGGGCCGTGCGTCGGGATAAGCCGGCCAGTTTGCGGTCACGCGGGCGTTGTCTTTGCCGAACAGGGGGTCCTGGTAAGGATTGCGGTAGTTGATCTCGATGCGGTCGGAACCTAGAGGCGAGGCGGCAAGGCGGATTCGCCGAAAAATCGCGTTGGCTCCCAGGAACATCAGGCTGCCGCCGTGGTTCACCGAGTTCCTCAGTGCTTGGCGCATGGTGACCGAGTAATACTCGTCATGTCCGAGCGAGACCAGAACGTGGTGGTTGAGGGTCAGCGACGGGTGTTGCTCCAGGAAGACGGAGGTGACGTAGGTTACGTTCAGCCCCAGCTTCTCGACCAGCTCCACGACCGGGAGCTCGTTGCCGAGGAAATCGCCGGCGCCCGCCCCGTAGCCATAGGGCCGGTCGAAGGAAACCTTGGTGGCTCGATCCGGCCAGTTCGAAGCAGGGCCGTGATAGAGGGAGTATCCACCCCATGCGTTGTAGGCCTGCCAGTCGGTGACGGCATTTAAGACGACCACCGCGGCATTTGAGGTCGGGTCGATGACCGTGAGCGGGATATATTGCGCGTCCCCGTTCGAGGCGACAAGCTTGAGCAGGTAGTCGCCCGGGACGAAGGCGCTCGTAACATGCAGCTCCATAACCGGCTTCCAGTTGGAGCATTCAACCGTGTTGGAGGGTGCCAGGACAGGGCAGTGCGGTTGGATCTGGCCTTTGATGCTGGGGGAAGTCCAAATGAGCCGGCCGAGAAGCCCCTGATACCAGCCCATGCGAAAAGCGGTAACGGTGAAAGTCGGCGCGGTTGTTGTGATGTAGAGCGGAATGGTTTGGCCGACCAGAGCGTAGGTGCTGCCGGCAAAGCCGGAGATGACATTCGGGTTGGCGTTGCTTCCGATCCGCCACGCCGAGGTGCCGGGCAGCGAGTTCTGCTGTTGGATGGCCGCGGAGTAGAGCGGCCCAGGGGCGAGCGAGGGCACTGCGCCTGTTGGCTGTGTGGTGGAGGTGGTGGTCGCCGCTTCGCTGGAGGTGGTTGTTGCGGACTCCTTCACTGGCCGAGGAGATGCCGCGGGTGCGAAGGCGAGAATGGTGGCGGTGATCAATGCCGCCAATGCGACCGCGAGTGCGGGGGCCACGAATATGGGCCTCTTCCAGAGCATTCGCCCACGCGGCGTGATTGCGTGGGATCCCTTGCGCCTTCTCCTCACTCCAGCATCCAGGTGCGAAAGTCCGTCAGCTCTTCCTTTGCAAGGCCGAGCGACAGCAGGTAGCCTTCCGCGCCGCCGTGAGAGTCATCGAGCCAGTCGAGAACGCGCGAGAGATTTTCCGGCTTGGCACTGAGTACCACCGGAGGCAGGTCGCTCATGCGCCGTGCCAGATCGGGAAACTCCTCCTCCAGCCACGCCAGCGCTTCGCGCATTGCCTCTTCTGTCAAGGAATAGTCCGCGAGTACGTCCTCGCGTTCGACGCCAAGGACCTCGAGGGTGATCGCCGCGACCAGTCCCGTCCTATCCTTGCCGGCCACACAGTGAAAGACCGCCGGAGAGGCTTCTGCCCGCACCAGGCGATCGAAGACCTCCCTGATGCCCTCGCGGCCCTCAGTGAGGATCTGCCGGTAGCGGAGGAAGATGTAGTCCTTCGCGCCATCACCGCGCGCTTGGGAGTGGTCAGCGGAAATGTCGATCAGCGAATTCTGAAAGTAGTCGACCGCGAGCTTTTGCGAGGGGAAGCGTCCGCGAACCGCCTCCGCCTCTGTGCGAAGATCGATCACGGTTCTGATGCCGAGATCGGCGAGGCGGACCAAGTCGCCGTCGCTCAGCCTGAACAGGTCATCAGAGCGATAGAGCTTGCCTCGCCGCAGCAGCTTTCGGTCTCGCGTCCGGTATCCGCCCAGGTCGCGAAAGTTGAACGCTCGCTCAAGCGGTATCCGCCTAGCCAGCTCTTCGGGCGCCACCTCGCGAGGCCGCTCGTGCATTCTCACCTCAACCCGTTGCTGCTTCAGACTCCCCAGTACGAACCTAGACCGCGGAGGGGCGAAGCAGCCCGGGCCGGATGGGTCGAGCGCCGTTTGGAGCCACAGTGCTTATCAGCCTTTCAGATTCGCATCCGGTGCTCCGATAACATTGCGAAAGGGAAAGAGGAGCCGCCGCCATGCGATTAGTGCCGAGACATCGGTCCGACGCAGCTCTGGCCGCAATTATCGCCGTTACATTCCTTTCCGCCGCACTGGCGATATCGCTGGGAGCGCAGATCGTCCTGCCCGTCCACGGGTGGCTCTATTCCACTGACTTCTTCGCACTGATGCGCGACGCCCATACCATTCTCTGGGGGGGCTTTGGCATCTTCTACTCCCCCGGAGTTGGGCAGACGCCGCACCCGCTCGGCGCATTGAGCCTGGTCCCTCTGGCAGAGTTCTCAAACCTCATGCATTACGTTGAACCATTTCCCTATCCGCTTCCGAGGCCGGCCATCTGGCTGTGGGGATTGGGATACATGGCCGTCTACCTTTTCGTATACGTGCTGGCAGTGCTCGCGACCTATCGTCGGCTCGGACTTCCCTTGGCACGAAGGCCCTGGGTGGCAAGCGCGTCCGCCGCGCTTGCTGCCTTCTGCCTCTTTCCCTGGGGGCACCCAGAGGACGTCGCCGCGATGGCTCTGGCCCTTTTCGCCTTCTCCTCCCTTCGAGATGGAGCCAGCATAAGAGGGGCCTACTTAGCCGGTGCCGCCGCCGCCTTCCAGCCGTTGACTCTCCTTTTCCTAATGCCCCTGGTCCTGATCGAGGTGAGAGGAAGGGGGCGCCTCAAAGCCTTCACTCTGCGCGCCGCGATTATCCCCCTTGCCGTTGCGTTGCCAGCTATGGCCGGGAACTTCTCGGCGTCGCTCTCTGCGATTCTCGCAGAGCCGCAAACAGCAAGATTGCGCTTCAACCGCCCTACCTTGCTGGACTCCTTGCTGCAGGCCCATCACAACACTATTTCAACTGGCTGGTTCCGGGTCGCAATGCTACTAATCGCTCTGGCAGTGGGCATCGCACTTCGCTTGGCGTGGCGCAATAGGGCCGTCGGCGCGCGCACGACGCTCGCCGTTTGCACTGCGGTACTTTCGCTTCGAGCGTTCATCGAGCCAACGCAGGTTGCCTACTACCTATCGCCTTACCTTGCTTTCGGGGCGATCGTGCTTATAGGCGCAATGCCGCGGCCCCGCTTGGCCGCTGTTGGGTGGACTGCTTTCGGTTTCGGTCAGCTGGCTGTTGCGATGTCGAGGGCCTCTGCGCTGAGCTATTCTTTGGCGCTTTGGCCTTTGTCGCTTGCCGGGCTGCTGGCGATCTTAATGATCGTGAATTGGCAGGAGAGCCAGGCCGAGCCGTACGACGCGCCTTCGGCGCCGGCTCAACCGCCTCCGTTTCGTTGTCCAAGCGAAGGCGCGAGGCTTGAAGAGGTTGGAGGTTGAGGGCGTCCGAGGTGGCTGCCGCGGCGATCTTCGGGCTTATCATCGGGTCCTTTTTGAACGTGGTCATCCACAGAGTTCCGCGTGGGGAATCAGTAGTCTCTCCCCCTTCGGCGTGCCCCAAGTGTGCCCATCGGCTTTCTGCTTGGGAGAACGTGCCAGTGCTCTCGTTCCTGCTCTTGCGGGGACGGTGCAGGTCATGCGGCGAGCCGATCTCATGGCGCTACCCAGCGGTCGAGTTGCTGGGCGGGATCGCCTTTGCCGCGATCGCCGTCCGGTACCCCCGGCCCCTCTTGCTCGTTGCGCTCTGTGTATTCTCGGCTGTACTCATCGCCGAAGCCGCTATCGACTTGGATACGCGAAAGCTCCCGCGACACATCATCTATTTCGGCACGCCGCTGTCGCTCATCTTTTTTGTTGCTGAAGCACTTCGCTTGCGCGACGCGAGAATGGTGGAAGACGCCTTGATCGGCGGCATTCTGGCGGGGGCGGTTTTCGGCCTCATTCATTTGGTTGCTCCCAGGTCCATGGGATTCGGCGACGTGAGGTTCGCAGCTTACATAGGGATCAACCTGGGATTTCTCGGCATTGCGCCGGTGGTCAACTTCTTGTACGGTGCTTTCATCCTTGGAGGCCTTTTTGGCGTTGCCTATGCTTTGCTGAAGTCAAAGACCTTGAAAGTGGCAATACCTTTCGGTCCCTTCATGGCCATGGCCGCTTTCCTCGCAGCGCTGCTGGCCGGGTTAATCCAAGCTCTCTAGTTGTCTCACCTCAAGAGTGCTGACCGAGGGGCCTACGGATGCCCAAGGCAATTAGGTGCCTCGCAGTGAATACGGGATACAGTTACAACGATGAAATTTTTCTTGATCTAGGCGGTAAATCTCTTTATTTCCCTCGCGTTCGTGACGATTCGTGAGTATGATGTGTTGACCTTGTTGAAGTTGTGGAATATGTTGAAGGTGTCCAACATGTTGCATAGTGGCGCCAGCGAGCTGGTGGACGGGTGGACGTGACGGGAGCACGCTGCGATGGAAGAGCTGATGCGAGTGAGAGAAGTGGCCGACGTCATGAAGGTGTCGACGACGACCGTCTACCGGCTCATTGCATCCCAGGAGCTGCCTGCGAGCAGGGTTGGCAAGGCATGGCGTGTGAAGCGCTCCGACGTTGCCCGCTACCTCAAGCAGGGAGGCAACTGATTTGAGACGTGTCGTTGGAATCGACATCGGCGCTTTCTCGGTCAAGGCGGTTGAGCTTGAATACGACCCTGGTCGGAAGCCGACGGTATCGAATTTTGGGTTGGTGACACTGCCCAAGGGCGCCGTTGTTGGCGGCGAGATCCGTGACCGCGGGGCAATCATGGATGCCATCCGTCGGATTTGGTCCGATGGCAACTTCAAGTCCAAGGACGTATGCATCGGCCTGTCGGGCTCGCGTGTCTACCTTCGGGACATCGAATTTCCGAGCATGGAGGAAGAGGACCTGCTTTCGTCGGTGCGCTTCGAGGCAACGACGTTCCTGCCTGGGGATACGAGCGAGTACGAGGTTGACTTTGAATATCCCAAGGGAAGGCGGGTGGTTGGCGAAGACGGACTGCTCAGTGTCCACCTCGCTGCCACCGACAATGCGCTCCTCGAGGATTACAAGAGTGTGGTCCAGGACGCCGGGCTCAGACTCGCCTCCGTCGACGCGTCTTTCCTTGCCCTTGTGCGTGCAGTGATCCTGCAGGAGGCACAAAGGGCGGGCGAAGTAAGCACCGCGAACGGCCGCCGGAAGGGGACGTCGGTTCGCGTCCTGGAGCAGGCGCCCGAAGTCGCCGGTGGCGGCGAAGGCGAGGGCGGATACGAGCAGACGCGCGCCTTTCCCGCGGCCGAGGCGGCTGCGCGCGAGAAGATCCTGGCAGTGGTTTCCGTCGGTGCCGACAGCATCAACATAGGAATAGCCGAGGACGGCATGCTCACCTTGGCGCGCTCGATTGAGGACCGTTCGGGGGATGCGATCACTGCTGCGATTGCGAGCCGCTTTAGTCTTTCTGAGCCCGAAGCGGAGTCGCTGAAGCGCAGTCTCGGCCTTTTTTCGCCGCTACCCGAAGAGCTCACCTCCCGTGTGGATCGCGACGAGCTTGACCGCCTGGTGTCAGCGAGGGTGGGCGACATCTCGTCTTCGATCTCGACGACACTCAGCTCTTACCTTTTTCAGAAGGAGAATCCTGCCGAGGTCAAGGTGCTCGTGTGCGGAGGCGGCTCCCTCGCCTTCGGCTTCTATGATTCGCTGCGCCAAGGGCTGGCGCCAGAGATTGTTCTCGAGCGGCTCGATCTACTGGAGCTGGTTGATTTTAGCGTCCCAGAGATGCTTGCCCTTGACAAGGACCGGGTTACGGGTGTCATGCCGGAGGCCTTGGCTCTCGCACTTGGCCGCTGGATCGCATCCGGAGGTTCTCGGGTAATTAATCTCCTCGGCGGCGAAGTCGAGGATGCGCGCCGCGTCCGGCGCGATCTTGCCGCGGCCGGGGTTAGCGTGTTTGCGTTACTGGTCGTGCTAGGTGGCCTGACCGCCTTGCGGTCCAGCCAGCTACGAGACGTGAATAACCAGGTATCCTCTGCGCAGGTGCAGTTGTCGCAAGAGCAGGCGCAGTTGGCGAGGCTCGCTCCGGTTGCTCAGGTCCGGACCACACTCTCCAAACAGGAAGCCACCCTGCAAGCACTCCTTGTCGGTGACATTCAATGGCCGATCTTGGTAAACAGCCTGGATGCCGCCACTCCTCCGGACGTCTGGTGGACGAGCCTAAGCGGTCAGACTGCTTCTGGAACGACACCCGGAACCATCTCCTTCGGTGGCGAGGGCTGCTCGCAAAAGGCGCCCGCACACTGGCTGAACGATCTTGCCACCGTCCCCGGCTTGCTCGATCCATGGGTCTCTTCCTCAACGGCATCGAGCGGGCAGCTCTGCGCGAATGAGTCGACGGTCGACGCGCCCAACAACGTGGTTGTTTCTTTCAGTTCGACCGCCACGCTGGGTTCCGGCGTCACTCCGAGCAGATACCAGGCCTACCTCACCGGGGAGGGCATTTCACAATGAAGTCAATTTCCCGCAGGCGCATGACATTTGCCATAGTACTCCTGGTGGTTGCGGTTCTGATCGTTGCGTTCGTCTTTCTGATCTGGATACCCAAGGGCAGGGAGATATCCTCGGCCAACGCCCAGTTGGCCTCTTTGCAGACCCAGCAGTCCAGCTCGCGCGGCGAGATCGCTTCGCTGGAGGCCTTCAAGGCTCAGCTGCCCAACGCCAAGGCGGAGCTTGCCCGACTCACTACCGCAATCCCGGCATATCCGCAGCTGTCAAGCTTCATTCTCATGGTGAACAGCATTTCGAATGAGAGCGGCATCAGCTTCATTTCAATAAGCCCTGCTCAGCCAGCCCCGCAAGCGCCGGTGACTTCCGTGCCTGGGGCGTCACAGCTTCCGGCGGCGGTCGATGTGTCCATTCAGGTCAAGGGCGGATACTTCCAGGTGCTCGACTTCCTTAATCGGCTGGATAATTTGCCCAGGCTGGTCGTAACCAATACGCTCGGCCTTACCGGGTCGGGGACCCAGACCGGTCCGGTGACCAATGGGTCTCAAGTTAGCGCGTCGCTCCAGGCGAAGATCTTTACGCAGAATATACCTATAGGCACCCCAGGAGTCCCCATCGCCTCGACCACGACCACCATTGCTTCCGCAGGCTCTACGAATACGACGGCAGCGGGATAGAAGGTGAGGTAGGAGATGTCTCAGGACAGCACTGAGTTGATGCCTCCCGAGGAGGCGGGGAGCGACCACCGGAAAGGGCAGAGCTTCTTGCGGGGACTATCGACGGGTTCGAAGTTCCTCTTTGCCATCCTCGCCGTTGTGCTCCTTGTCGTGATCCTGTTTGCTGCAACAAAGTTCTTCAGCTCATCCAGCAGCACTGCGCCGACATTTCCATCTACGGGGTTGCCGTCCTCTCCGCAGGCAACGGCCACCACCGCGGGCACCGTGACAACATTCTCAGGTGCGTACGGCAATCGGGATCCTTTCGTGCCCTTGGTTGCCACGACGACAACGGCGGCGAGTACTCCTTCTAGTACCACCACCACAACTCCCGGCGGTGTCGTGGTCCCGACTACCGCAACCACTGTGGTCAGCCAGATTTCCCTGGTGTCGGTCTCTCCCGTAGGAACCTCGCCGACGGCCGAGGTGACGGTCGGTTCGACTTCCTATCCGGGTCTTACCGTCGGCACTACTTTCGACAGTGGCGCCTACAAGATCACCGCCATCAATCAGTTGACCGCTTGTGCCACTTTCACCGGCGGCGGATCCAGCAGCTTCCAGTTGTGCACGGGGCAGGCGGTCCTGAAGTAGGGCTTGGCCTGCCAAGGGAGTGCAGCGGCAGTCGGGGCTAGGCTGTGTCGACATGATTCGATACTTGACGGCGGGCGAGTCCCACGGTTCCGGGCTGGTCGTAATCCTGGAGGGGGTTCCGGCCGGGCTTGCGCTGACCGAGGACGATTTTCAAGGTGAGCTGACCCGGCGCAGGCTCGGCTACGGCCGCGGGCCGCGCATGCGCTTCGAGCGTGACGAGCTGAGCCTCGTCGGAGGCATACGCCACGGACGCACTCTTGGCTCTCCGATCGCCGTCGAGATCCGCAACACCGAGTGGCCCAAGTGGGAGGAGGAGATGTCTCCCGCTCCCGGTGTGCCGAGCAAGGTGCTCACCAAGCCGCGGCCCGGCCATGCCGATTTGGCGGGAATGCTCAAGTACGGTTTCGAGGACGCCCGAGACGTGCTCGAGCGAGCGTCAGCGCGTGAAACAGCTGCCCGCGTGGTGGCGGGCACGGTTGCCAAGGCGCTCTTGGCTGAGATCGGCGTCAGCGTCCTTTCTCATGTCACTCAGATGGGTTCGGTGGAAGCGAAGGGTGCGACGCTTCCAACCGCGACGGACTTGGAGAGGATCGATTCATCCCCGGTTCGCTGCGTGGATCCGCTGGCGGAGGAGGCGATGATCGCCGAGATCAAGGCGGCGGCAAAGGTGGGGGATTCCCTCGGGGGCGCCGCTCAGGTGGTCGCCTGGGGAGTGCCGGTAGGCCTGGGTTCGCATGTGCACTGGGATCGGCGGATCGACGGCCTGCTGGCCTTCGCGCTCATGAGCATCCAGGCGGTCAAGGCGGTCTCGATCGGGGAGGGTCTGGACATCTCCTATAAGCGAGGTTCCGAGGCTCACGACGCCATTCACTGGAGCGAAGAGAGTGGGGACTATTACCGAGACACCTGGCGCGCGGGCGGAATCGAGGGGGGCATGACCACTGGCGGTCCCGTCGTGGCCACCGCTTGGATGAAGCCTCTCGCCACCCTGAATCGCCCGGTGCTGGAAACGGTTGACGTCAAATCGAAGGAATCCACGGTCTCCTTCAAGGAGCGCACCGATGTGACCGCGGTTCCCGCCATGGGCGTCGTCGCCGAGACCATGGTGGCCCTGGTCTTGGCTTCGGAGGCTATGCGCAAGTTTGGTGGGGACTCCGTGACAGAGTTCAGACGAAACCACGATGCCTACTTGGCCTCACTTGGCCAGACTCCTTCGGCCGCTCATCGGCCGGGTGACTGAGCACCGCCCTCTGGTGCACACCGTTGTTGCATTGGCCGGTATGCCCGGCGCGGGAAAGTCGACCCTGGCCACCTACCTGGCGGCAGAGCTGAAATTGCGCAGCGTGGATCTGGACGAGGAGATCGCGGCCCGGGAGGGTGCCAGCGTGGCCGAGATCTTCCTTCGCCACGGCGAAGGGGGCTTTAGGGATCGCGAAGTGGAGGAGTTGGCCCGGCTTCTCGATCAGACGGGCCGGACTCCGCTCGTGATCGCCCTGGGCGGCGGCACCGGCGTTGCCGACCGGCGCAGTGCAGAGCTGCTCCGCGACCGTGCGATGGTGATATACCTGTGGTGCACGCCCGAACACCTCTTGGCGGCGCTTGAGGGTGAGCATGAACGGAGCAAGCGGCCTCTGCTTGCCGAGGGTGATATGAGGGAGCGGTTGGAGCACCTTTACGGGGAGCGCCATCAGGGCTACCTGGAGATGGCCGATCTGGTGCTCGGGCCGGATCTTTCCTGGGACGAATTGCGTGCACGCGCCCTTGCCGAGCTGCGCAGCTGGCTTGGGAAGGCGGGCTGATCGTGGAGACCATCCGGGTCGAGCTAGCTGAACGCAGCTATCCGATCGTCATCGGTGCGGAGGTACTGGACCAGGTTCGGGATTTCATTCCTGCGGAGGTTGCCAAGATCGCCGTGGTTACTCAAGAGAACATCCCGCATCGGCCGGATCTCGAGGGCCTCGACTTCCGCGTCTTCACGGTGCCCGACGGAGAGGACGCCAAATCCATGTCGGTCGCGGCCGAGCTCGCCGAAGGAGTCGCCGAGTTCGGCCTGTCGCGTTCTGACCTGGTGGTCGCCGTGGGCGGGGGAGTGGTGACCGACCTGGCCGGATTTGTGGCATCGGTCTACTATCGCGGCATTCGCTATCTCAACGTTGCCACGACGCTGCTTGCGCAAGTGGACGCCGCCATCGGGGGGAAGACAGGTGTCAACCTGCCCGCCGGCAAGAACCTGGTCGGCTCCTTCTGGCAACCGAGCGCGGTCATATGCGACGTTTCGACTCTTTCGACGCTCAACCCGCGCGAATACAGCAGTGGCTTGGGTGAAATGGCCAAATACGAGTTCCTCGGCTCAGGGCGGCTGGACGCCCGGGATCTCGAGTCGGCCGTCGCGCGTTGCGTGGCGATCAAGGCCGCTTACGTCTCCCGCGACGAACGGGAGGGCGGCAAACGCGCACTCTTGAACTACGGGCACACCATGGGTCATGCGATCGAGGCCCTTGGGCTGGCCGGCAAGAGTGAGCATCTCTATCATGGCGAGGCTGTAGCCATTGGGCTCGTCTTCGCCGCACACCTAGCTCACTCCCTCGGCAGGATCGGCTACAACGAATTGAACGCCCACTATGAAGTGGTTGAGCGGATGGGCCTGCCTCGGTGGTTGCCCGAAGGTTTGGACGTCGAGGAAACCTTCCCGTATCTCGAGCGCGACAAGAAGGCAATGGGATCGATGACCTTCGTGCTGGAATCCGCTGCGGCCGACGGCCTTGAGGTGGTGCGCGGAGTCAGCCGTGAGGACGTTCGACGTGCCTGGGCGGAGATGCTGGATGGCCGTCCGCGGTGAGTGGGGTTGTGGTGGGTCTCGGCCGTGAAGGTTAGGTTCGTAACGTGAGCGACATCATCTATCTGTTCGGCCCGAATCTCGATCGTCTCGGCACTCGCGATCCCGCTGTATACGGGTCAGCCACCCTGGCCGATTTAGGAGTCGGCTGCATCGATGCCGCCCGAGGGCATGGCCTGTCGGCCGAGGTGCTGCAATCCAATCGAGAGGCGGATCTCGTCGAGGCTGTGCACGCGGCCGTCAAACGAAACAGGGCGATCGTGATCAACCCCGGAGCCCTGACCCACTACTCCTACTCGCTCGCCGACGCGCTGGCCATCTTCAGCGGCCCCAAGATAGAGGTGCACCTCTCGAACGTCTTCGCACGAGAGCCATGGAGGCACGTCTCGGTGGTTGCGCCGGTGGTCGACGGGACCATAGTGGGACTGGGTGCCCTGGGTCTGACACTGGCGACCGAGGCCGTCGCCGCACTTCTCGAGGGCAATTAATCGCCTTCCGGATGCCCTGAGCGGCCCGGGGGATGGTCATTGCGCGCATATCGCTAGCCTGTGCTTACTTGAATCGCTTATCCCCAACGGATCGAGGTGTCCGGGTCGCATGAGAGCCAGCCCAACCGTCTTTGCCCCCGACAAGAAGCCGTGGTACCTGCGTACCTGGGCCATCTCGGTGGCAGTGGTCATCGCGCTGGCCATCATGGTGATATCGGACTTTCCACGCCCCGCGAACAAGGCCGACCGTGCCAGCGTCTACTCCGCCTTGCAGACCGAAATGTGGGGAGACGTCCAGTCCTGCAACGCAAGCCTGAACGACACGATCATCGCCGTCGGAGAGATCCTCTCGCACCAGAGCACCGACAAGGTGACCGCAAACCAGATCGCCACCACCAATGAGCCCAACTGCAATCCCTCGGGGAGTTCGGACCTGCTGGACTTGGCTTCGATCAACGTTCCCAACCTGCTCGTCAACTACAAGATCAAGTCGATCGTCTTCGACCTCGACAATTGGACCTTCCCTAACGCCGCGGCCATCATCAACGACTTGAAGGGCCTGCTTGCGCATCCGAATTCGGCTTCGTTGAGGGCCGACATTCTCCAGCGCCAGCAGTTGATGGACAAGCTCGCTTCCGAGAGCCAGGCGATGATGGACGCAAACTCGCGTGCTCTGGGGATTCCGACCAAGCAGTTGAATCTGATCAGCGTCAAGGACTATCCGGCCGCCATCCTGGGCTGATGTGCTTCCCGGAAAGACGGCTCGTAATCCCTTAAGACGCGGATTGACGCAACCAAGGGGTTTCGACGAGAGCGGCCAGCAGTCCCTCCGGTGACAGGAAGCGCGTCACGCGCTGACCCCAGGGTTCGGTGACCGCGTCGACGAGGGGCAGGTAGCCCGCATCGCGAAGCTCCGTACTTGCGTGGTCGAGATCCTCGACCTCGAATTCGATCCAGGCCTGTGGTATCGGGATATCGGCGGGCCAGGAGGGTTTGCCGAAGCATGATTGCGCGGCATCGGTGAGCGGCCAAATCGCGAAGTGCTTTGATCCGCCCAGCGCCTCGGTGTGCAGGTAGTCTCCTTCAGCCTGCAGATCAAGGGAAAGCAAATCCCGATACAGCCGGCGCGAGTCGGCCGGCTGGGATGATACCGGACCGAATCCGGCGACGAAGAGAACCTTCATGCGCACCTCGGTGGCTCCAAGGGGCGCCCAAGCGCTCCCCTTGGCGAGGTTACTATTCCTCTTTGCTCTCGGTGGGCCCGAGGCGGCCCAGTTCCCGGGCGACCCGAGAGAGCACGGCATTCACGAACTTGGCCGAGGCCGGCTCGCCAAAGGTCTTGGCCAGCTCCACGGCCTCGTCGATCGCCACGGCCGCGCTGACCTCGCCGTCGATCAACTCCCAGATGGCGGCCTCGAGTATGCAGACCGCGGTGATAGCGAGCCTGTCGAAATCCCAGGACGTGCTGTGCGCGGCGATTCTTGCGTCCAGGTCGGCTTGCATCGAGGAGACGCCGGAGACGATCCTCACCGTGAGCGGATCCGCCATGCCCTCGCCTTCCGCCGCGAGGACGTCGCTGGGCGAGATCTCCTTGATGCGCGCCTCGTAGAGGATGGAGATGGCCCGTTCGCGTGCCGACCGCCTTGACATGACGGCGCGCTGCGGGCTCGCGCCGCGGTTGCGGCGCTCCCCATTTTGGCTCATGCGCGGGTTATGTACTCGCCGGTGCGAGTGTCCACCTTGATCTTTTCACCTTGTTCGATGAAGAGCGGGACCTGCACTACGATGCCTGTTTCCAGGGTTGCCGGCTTGCGAGCACCGGAGACCCGGTCACCCTGGACGCCGGGCTCGGTTGCGGTAACGGTGAGTTCGACCGAGGCGGGCAGCTCGACGCCGACAACGACCCCGCTGTAGGTGGAAACCGCAGCGGTGTCGCCCTCCTTGAGGTACTGGCCGGCCGTGCCCAGCTCATCAGCGCCCACCTGCAACTGCTCGTAGGAGACGTTGTCCATGAAGACGTAGTCCCCGCCCTCACGGTAGAGGAACTGCATGTCCCGCTTCTCGATGATGGCCTGCTCGACCTTCTCGTCGGCGCGGTAGGTGCGGTCGATGACCGCCTTGGACTTGAGGTTCCTCAGCTTGGTGCGCACGAACGCACCGCCCTTGCCTGGCTTGACGTGCTGGAACTCGATCACCTGGAAGAGCCCGTCGGGCAACTCCAGCGTCATGCCGTTCTTGAGGTCGTTGGTAGAGGTGGGTACGCCCATTGAAGCTCCGTGAGTGTGTTGCGAAGTGGTCCGCTAGGAAGAGAAGTCGCGGATTTGCCTCATCCAGGTTAGCGGGCCCGAGTACGCCCGGCGCTACTTGGGCAGGCAGGTGAGGGAACGCGAACCGGATGCTTCGATCAGCATGGTGTCTTCGATGCGTATCCCGAATTGGCCTGGTAGGTAGACGCCGGGCTCGACCGTGACCACCATGCCCGATTCGAGCTTCTCGGAGCCTCCCGCGCGCAGGATCGGTTCCTCGTGAACCTCCAGGCCGATGGAATGGCCGGTGGCGTGGGTGAAACGTGGTGCGAGATCCTCGGGAAGCGCCCGCCGGCAGGCGGCGTCTATGGTCCCGGCCTCTACTCCCGCGCCAAGAGCTTCGATACCTTCGCGCTGAGCAGCCAGGACCGCGCGGTATGCCCGTCGCACCTCGCCTCCGGGCTCCTCGCCCTCGACGAAGATGGTCCGAGTGCAGTCCGAACGGTATCCGGCGTACTCGGCGCCGAAGTCGATCACGACGGCCTCCCCGCCGCGAACCCTTCGGCCGCTGGGGTGGGCGTGCGGGAGTGCCCCGTTGGGGCCCGATCCGACGATGGTCTCAAACGCCGGCCCCGCGGCTCCGAGGGACATCATCCGCGTGTTGAGTTCGGCGGCGATTTCGAGCTCCTGCACCCCGTCATGGATGATCGCAGCGACTGCCGCAAGCGCCTGATCGGCGATGGCCGCCGCAGTCGAGACGAGGCCGATCTCGTGGGTGTCCTTAACTCGTCGCAGGTTCTCCACGACCCCCGAGCAGTCCGCAGGGCGATCCCCTTGCCCGAGTCCGCCGGCGAGGGTCTCGAAGTTCCTCAGGGTGACGATCGAGTGTTCGCAGAAGACTTGACCGCCTGCGGCGGCGAGTTCGGCGGCGAGGGCGTATGCACTCCTTCCCGCCTGGTCGAGCACCCGCGCCTGGATGGTGCCTCCTCCCAGCAGGTCGGACAGTTCTTCCGCCGCCTGATCGAGGTAGCGCCCGTCGGTGATGAGACTCGCTTCGATCCCGGCTCCCCAGGTGATGACTACCAGCGCGTTGGAGCCGGAGAAGTTGGTGAGGTAGCGGCAGTTTGCCAGGGAGGAGACCACGACGGCGCCTCGTTTGCTCTTTCCCAGCTCGGAGAGGTCTTCCACTGCGCGTTCGATGCGGCGCGTGAAGGTCCCTTGGGGCGCGGCCGGCGCCGGCCGCTCTTCCTGCTGCACCGCCAGACCTCCCCGACCACCGATTAGACCTTTCTTAGGATACTGTATGTATTTATCCCACGTTTGTCCGTACAAGCGCTAGGCGCAATCCGTTATGCTCGAAGCTGCGGCTAGGGTCATAGCGGTCGTAGCGTTCCGAAGTCGCGGTGCGGCGCCAGCACGAAAGGCGGGTCTCTTCGCAGCATGAATTCCATTCCTGTAGCTGTCAAGACTGGATTCAGGTTGCGGATGGTTCGCGCATACGTGGCACTGATGAAGCCGCGCATCATCGAGCTTCTGCTTACCACAACCCTGCCCGCGATGGTCGTAGCCCAGCGCGGACTACCGTCGCTTTCGCGGGTCCTTGTCACCCTGGCCGGCGGCACGCTATCGGCCGGCGGCGCCAATGCGGTGAACATGTGGTTCGACCGCGATATCGATGCGGTCATGAAGCGCACCAAGAGCCGCCCTCTCGTCACCGGGGAGATCACGCCGGCGGCCGGCCTTGCCTTCGCGATCGCGATAGAGGCGCTTTCCTTCCTGATGCTATGGCGCTTCGTCAACCTTCTTTCCGCCGTGCTCTCGCTGGCGGCCGCGCTCTTCTATGTCTTCGTCTACACCATGTGGCTCAAGCGCTCCTCCAGCCAGAACATCGTGATCGGTGGAGCCGCCGGCGCGGCGCCGGTGCTGGTCGGGTGGGCCGCGGTGCAGAACGATGTGACCTTGGCCGGGCTGCTGATGTTCCTGGTGATCTTCCTGTGGACCCCGCCGCACTTCTGGGCCCTCGCTTTTCGTTACCGTGAGGACTATTCGGCCGCCGGAGTGCCGATGCTTCCCTCCGTGGCCACGTTCAAGCGGACCGCGCGGGAGATCATCGTCTATACCATCGCGATGGTGGCCGTCACCTTGCTGCTCGGCCCGGTCGCCCATCTAGGAGCGATCTACGAGGTCGCGGCAGCCCTGCTTGGCGCGGGATTCCTCTACTACGCCTTCAAGCTGCGTGCCTCGCAGAGCCCCAAGCTCGCCATGCGCGTCTTCAGCTACTCGATCACCTACCTGACGCTCCTCTTCCTGGCAATGGGAGTCGATGTCCTTGTCCATCATCTCTGATCAGGAAGCTCCAGGCACACCATCTGAGCCGAGGCGCTCCGGACAAAAGAGGAAGGCGGCGGCCCTCGCTGTCGTGGTCGTCTTGGCGGCTGTCGTCGGCTACGCGGTGATGAAGGCAACTCAAAGCGGTGCGGCCGGTGGCGCCAATGCGCCCGGATCCGGAGTCTTGACGACATCCTCGCTGGTGGGTCAGAGCGCGCCCTCTTTCAAGCTTCCGAGCCTCGCCAACTCCTCGCAATCGGTTGCCCTCGGTCAGCTGCTCGGCAAACCCGTGGTCATCAACTTCTTCTCGCCCGCCTGCGTGCCGTGCCACCAAGAGATGCCGACCTTTGCGGCGCTCGGCGCCAAGTATGCCGGCAAGATCAACTTCATCGGTGTGGCGGAGACCTCGGGGGCCTCGGCGGCCCTGCAGATGGTGCATGCCGACCATGTTCCCTACCCGACGGTCCTCGACGCCAACGGCGACCTGGTCGGACCGTATCTGATCCCGGGCGTACCTGTGACGGTCTTCGTCTCCGCCAAGGGAGTGGTCAAGGGATACGTCGCCGGGGCCATCTCGGACAAGACCCTGACCCAGCGCGTCACGGCGCTGCTCTCTTCCTAGCCGCACCTTCTGCACGGCTTGCGTCAGCCCTGTATGAGGCTTAGACGCATGAGCGCACCCCACCAGCACATATAAAACACCAGGTGGGGTGCCATAAGTCGCCTCTATCCCCTAAGAAGGGGATGTGCTCAGCAATTTCAAATTTGTTTCTCAGGTGCATCGTTTGCAAAGTCCGGACATAGTAAGTTTGATCGTGAAGGTGAGGAAGGTCACATCTGTGTAGGGTCTTTGGC
>JAKAEN010000229.1 GCA_021818355.1 Actinomycetes bacterium
CTGGGGCCGGAATCGAGCTTCGCAGGCCATGGCGAGGGACGAGAGATCTCGGCGCGTCCCCGGGAAACCCGGTCCGGGCTCGGTCGGTGGATTCAGGCTTAGCCCCGCAGCTTCCCAAAGGAGCCCCCGTGCCCTATTACATCGTGACCGACGCCGAGGGGCGGCCCTTTCACGGCAACCAGCTGAACACCCAGCACCACGAGAGCTTCCGCGCAGTCCCCGGGGAGCTCCTCGCAGTGGATCCGCGCGGCGGGGGAGATGGGATCTCCGATCCTCGCTACTACCTCAGTGCCACCCCCTTTGCGGCGGCGATGGGCCAATTGGTCCACGGAACCTGGCCCATACGTCTATTCAAGGTGGACCCGCTGCGCTTCGCCGGATCCCGGAGAGCCACCGAAGCCAAAGTGCTTTCCGAGATCGGCGTCTATCGCGCCTTCGGCCCCAACGGCCGCGCGGTGGTCCGCTTCCTGGCCGCGCTGGACTCGCTCTCCACGGAGCACTGGAACCGCGTGGGCCTGTATCTGCTTTCCACGGCTCTTCCCGGCCAGCTCGGCAGCAGGGTTGACACCACCCGCTTTGTCGCTCGCCAAGTCGCCTGGAACAGGCTGGAAGCCGCCGAGAGCCGGGCGGGGGAGACCCGCAAAGAACAAGGTCGCCTGGCCCGGTCCTGCGCCCGGTTCGCCACCAGGGCCGCCATAGAAGCAGCCACCGAGCGCCCGCATGTGCCCGAGGCGGTGCGCAAGGAGCTCACCGACGGCGTGATACGGGCGGCAAGTGCCGTCAATCTCCAGGACCGCCTGAGCGAGGAAGTCCTAGCCGAGCTGCTCGCGCCTTTCGACGCGGTGATGCCCGATTCCGCGCTGACCAGAACCACGCGCCTCCGCATCGCCGCCGCCAAGACGCCATCCGCCCCAGCCCGCCTTGGCACCTATGCCCAGCCCTCGACGCAAAGCGAACCGGTATGCCCTACTATCTGGTGACCAGTCATGCCGGCGGCGTGCTCGACAATCGCTGGATGGCCAAGCCTGTCCCCCCAATCGACCCGGTCTCGGTAGGCGCGCGCCTCAACCTGCGCACCGGCCGCTGGCGCAGACCCTGGGAGGGCTTCGAGGCATACATCGCCCCCGACCGCAAGGGTTTGCTCGGGGTCCTGCTGGCATGGCCGGACTGGCCCCTCCCCCGCGTCTTTGAACTCGAGATCGGCGGCCCCGGCACCAAGAAGGGGGACATCGGTGCGGACGTGGTCCGCGAGCTCGGCCTGGCGTGGGCTCTGGGCCGGCACGGCCTGTCGGTGATGCGCTTTTCCGCCGCCCTTGCCGCGGCATCGCCTGAGAGCCTGAACCGGCTTGGGTGCTACTGCCAAGCGCAGTCCATCCGCCTCGACAGCCTGGTTGGCAAACAGAGGGAGCGAGACACGGCCTCGGAGGAACTGTTCGAGCGCATGAAAGACATGGGCCGATACCGGGAGCTGCAGATCCAAGTCGCCGGGAGCTTTGGCTCCTGCTCGGTGGCCGCGGCGTTCCAGCGCACGGGCCCGCCCCGCTGGTCGATTGAGCGATCGCTCCGGGAGGCGGCCAGCTATGCCGCGGGGGCCCTGGCCGGCAAGGACGGCATCCCGTCTGAGCTGCTCGAGGAACTCCTGGCCCCGTTCAGGACCCTCCTCGGTCCCGTCTGGGAATCGCCCAAACGCTCCACACGTCCAGAATTGCCAGTCCAGCCCGCGGCCATACGTCTCGCGCCAGCGTCGCTCGCCAGTCCAGGGGGGACCGCATGCCCCACTATCTGCTGACGGATTCTGCCGGCGTGCCGCTGATGAACTATGGCCGCCCGGATCAGGATGCCGAGACTTTCGTTGCCCGGGTGGGATCGACCGTGGCCACCCGTGTCTGGAAAGGCTCGCGTGCCAACTTCTACGTTGGGGCCGACCCCGTCGACGCGGCGGCAGCATTGGGCAGCAAGTGGATATGGCCGCTCAGGCTGTTCCGGGTGGAGCCCGACTTTGCCCCTTATTCGGAGGCTTCCCGTACCCGCTGGGCCACTGCGGCCGAGGTGCTCGAGGAGGTCTCGGTCTTCAGGGTCTTCGGCCATCATGCCGGCGAGATCGAACGCTTTTGCCAAGCCTGTGGCTCCGTCACGGCCGAGCAATGGATCCGCATTGCCTGTCTGGCCGACTCCCGGGAGCTGGCCGAAGTTGCGCGATACGGCCCCGGAGCAGAGGGTGGAACTGCGCGCTCAGTCCTGACGTCCGCCAGCCTGACCAGCGACCGGCTGAGCCGCCAATTGGGTCTGGCCGTCCGATTCACCTCCCAGCTCGCCATGCAAGGCCTGGCTAAAGCCTGGATGGCCGAACGCGGCCAGCCGCTGTTGGTACTGCAGACGGCCACAAGGGTGCTCATGCTGGGCGACAAGGTCGCCCCCGGAGTCCGAGATGCGGCCCTGGCTCCTTTCAAAGCCGTTATCGGCCCGGCCTGGGAAGTGCCGAAGCGGACCGAGCCGCCGTCCCCAGCCGTATCCCTGGCGCCAAGCGCCCCGATCACCCATCCCGCAAGAGGGGAGGAATTGTGCCCTTCTATCTCCTGACCAACGCCCTTGGATTCCCCTACTCGGCGTCTCCGGGCGAGTTCGCTCCCGGGTGCGATGTCGCCCGAGTCGGAAGTGAACTCAGAACCCGCCAAGGTAGCCTGCTTCCCGCGACATTCATCGTGGCCAGTACTCCCGGAGGTACGCTGCCCGATTCGCCGGACGTTACCTCCCGCCACGCCCAGCTTTTCGAGGTCGAGCTAGTGGATCCGGATGCCGTCCCGCTGCGTAAAGGCCAGCCGCCGCGCAAGCTGCGCGCCACCCGCGTGCGGGTAGCCAGGGAAGTCTCGGTGTTTCTAATCTTTGGCTCACATGCCGGGGCGCTCGAAAGATTCTTCGCCACCATGGAAGCCATGACGCACGAGCAATGGGCCAGGGTGCATTCCCTCTTCGTGGCAAGCGAGACCCGCGACGTCGCGCTCCACGGTCATCCGGGTCTGGGACGCATACCGCGAGTAGTGAAGAACACCGCGCACCGGGGCTCCAGGGTCGTGGACGAGCTGGGCTATCTCGCCGAGCAGTGGGCACTAGATCTCGTCGACGCCGCCCTGTCCTTGGACGAGCGGCGGGACTTGTTCCGCGCCAGCGAGGCCGCCAACGTTGCCGCCCGCGCTCTCGCCCTTGGCAACCGGCTCATCTCCATCGTGCGCACCGACGCCCTCGCCCCCTTTGAAGCCGTCATCGGCCCAGTCTGGGAGGCGCCGAAGCGCTCCAGGGGTCATACCACATCGCCCCAGTCCCCAGCCGTATCCCTGGCGCCAAGCCCAACGCTGACCCAGTCCGTAGCCGGGGAGGTGCCATGCCCCGGTATCTGATCACCGACGCTGACGGCCATCCAGCCACCGCCCGCCGTTGCCCGCCCAATTTGCTGTCCTCGATCACCATCACCCCTGGCTCCATCGCCGAGCTGCCCGTGCCTGCCGGGGAACCCGTAGTGCTGCCCCTGCTTAACGTCGAACGCTCTCCCGTTGGAGCCGCGATCGAGGGAGTCAGCCATCCGTTCTGGCCCATGCGGCTGTTCGAGGTGAAAAAAGCCCGCAGATCGAGCGGCCCGGAGTCCTCCGATGGCTGGAAGGACCACGACAACTGGGCCGAGGCCGTGGAGGTGATCGCCGAGCGGCCGGTCTCGCTGTGTTTTGGCGACAATGGTGAGGAAGTGGTGCGTTTTGTAGACGCCACCTCCCACCTCGAGCCCGAGCAATGGATCCGCGCCGGACTGGCCATGGTCGCAGCGGGCGGCCTGTCCGAAACCAGCGCCTGGTCCGGAGCCCGGCGAGTGATAAAGCGCACGCACGAACGCCGCACCCTTCGCCAGCGCGAGCAGGTCTACCTGGCCGTCGACAGCGAGTACGCGGCCACTTGCGTTTTGGAGACGGAATCGCCTTGGCGCCGTGTCAACGACGCAACCCCCGAGATCCAAGACGTGGCCGAAGCCGCAATCTCCGCCATCACCTTGCGACCATGCCTCGACCCCCAAGTGCTCGAGGCAGTCCTTGCGCCCCTGGCCGCGGCGATGGACGAATCCTGGCGCAACGAGAACCAAAGCCCCTCACCCGCGCGGCTAGAACCCGCGCCCATCATCCCCGGACTGCATAATCCGCCACAAAGCGAGGGACCGTGCCCTGGTATCTGATCACCGACTCCCGCGGTTCGCCTTTTGAGTACCTCTTGAGCGCGGAGCTGGATCCCGAGGGGATCATGGCGCGGCCGGGGTCGGCCCTGGAAACGCACCGGATCGGGCATAAGAACCGAGCCAAGTGCCAGGTAGCGCCGGATCCGTTCACTGCGGCAACCTCGCGGGCTCCGTATCCGCGCTGGCCCGCAAGTCCTCCGGTCGCCCAAGCCGGAGGAGGGGAGGGGATATGGCTTTCTATCTCCTGACCGACATCGATGGCGTTCCGGTGATGGACGGCGGCGCGAGGGAGCAGGATCCCGCAACCTTCCGCGCCGTACCGGGCTTGTCCCTGGCCACCCGCTCCGT
>JAKAEN010000230.1 GCA_021818355.1 Actinomycetes bacterium
GAGGTCCTGGCCGAGATACATCGCAAGGGGATGGGCCTCTTGGAGCGGATGGAGGCCGACACCGACGGCTCACCCGCCGATCGGCTGGCACGGTTCGTGGACTCCTTCGTTCGCCATCAGGTCGACAACCGTCTGGACGCTGAGCTTTTCGACCGGGAGATGCGAAGCCTGGAGCCGGCCAGGAGGATGGAGATCGCCGATCGCTTCGAGGCCCACTTCCGCACCTTGATCGAAGAAGGCCAGCGCGAAGGTGTCTTCGACAACGCCTTGGATCCGGTGGCCGCATCCAAGGGGGTCTTCCTGATGCTCAACCACCTCTACGTCTGGTACCGCCCCGAAGGACGGCTCGCGGTTGACGACCTGGCCGCCAACTACGTCCGCCTGGTCGGCAACGCTCTGGGAGCGGCCCGCGGTTAGGCGAGGGACGCAAGCCGCCTCGGCACCCCCGCTCCTTGAGCACCGCTCGCCCGCACCGAACGGTGATGTCAAGCCTCGGGTGTGTCCAAGCCTCGGTCCGCCGGCCCGGAACCCGTCCACCCGGCGTACGCTTCGTCCAGGTCCGTCTCGACCACGGGGCCACCGGCCCTGCCCTGCGAGCGCGAAAAGCGTGGCGCGACCCCGGGTTGGACCGCCCCGTCCACAGCCTGGTAACTGCGGCGTTCGGCCAGGTGCGGCTCCTCCGCCAGGCGCGTGAACGGCACCACCGGGGTGACGCAGGCCTCCACCTCCGCAAAGACCGATGACCACTCGGCCTGGGTCCGCGAGGCGAAGGCGTCGCTCACACGCCTGCGGGTCTCTGCCCAGGCGCTTCGCTCCTCCTGGAGCGAAGGATCGATATCCATCAAGCCCAGCCCGGCAAGCAGCGCGCGATAGAACTGCGCCTCGATGGCCCCGACCGCCATGTACTTGCCGTCGAGCGTCCGGTAGACGTCGTAGTACGGCGCACCCGAGTCGTACGGGTTCGACCCGCGCTCGGGAATCCACCGGCCCTGGTGATAGCGAGAGAGCACGTCGGAAAGGAAGAGCGCCGATCCGTCGACCATGGCCACGTCCACAACTTGGCCGAGGCCCGAGACCGAGCGATCGACCAGTGCCGCCAGGACCCCGGCCACCAGGAACATTCCGCCTCCGCCATAGTCGGCCACGTAGTTGAGCGGGACGACTGGCGCCTCGCCGCTGCGGCCAATCGTATCGAGCACCCCGGCTATGGCCAGGTAGTTGATGTCGTGCCCGGCGACGCTTGCATAGGGTCCGTACTGGCCCCAGCCGGTCATGCGCGCATACACCAGCCCGGGGTTTCGTTCCAGGCACACCTCGGGACCCAGCCCCAGGCGCTCCATCACACCCGGCCGGAAGCCCTCTATGACGACGTCGGCGTTGTCGCAGAGTCCGAGAACCTTGTCGCGGTCCACCGGCGACTTCAGGTCGGCCTCGAGCCGGCGGCGTCCCCGCAGGAGAACGTTGTCCGGCGCCATCGCCGAGAACCCCGGCCTGTCGATGCGCAGGACGTCCGCGCCCATGTCGGCAAGGATCATCGCGCCGAACGGGCCGGGCCCGATTCCGCCGAACTCGACGATCCTCGTGCCGCTCAAGGGAGGACGGGACCTCCTCCGCTCCGGATCAGCCATGGAAAACCACCTTTGGAGACCGTGCGCTCGCACGGAGGGAAAACCTTGTGCCGCCCCTCGGTGGAGGCGGACGGAATGGCCGCCTTGCCGCCGCCACCGGCGGGGCCCGCCAGGACCGCGCGCTGCGGCGCCGGATCGGGCGGGCAGGTCCCGGCTAGGCCTTGGCCACGCCCGTCAGATGCTTGTAGGCGTCGTGGTAGTCGTCGGAGACGATGGACCTGAGAACCGCTCCCAGCTGGAGCTTGATGTACTCGTCCAGGGAGAAGTGCGTCTTCAGGTACCAGTGCTTGAGGGCCCAGGTGTGGGCGAGCATGGTGAGGTTGAACGCGGTCAGGTCGGGCTCCGCACAGCACGCCCTCCCCTGTGCAACCGCCTCGCGGATACAATCCGCAAAGTAGCTGTTGGTCTCGAGTTCCATGTTCTTCAGGTCCTCGAGGCCTTTCTTGGGCACGTTCTTGCCCTCCTGGTAGGCCAGAAGAGTTGCCGCACGCCTTTCGTCCACGATCGAGCAATAGGCACGGAATCCCGCCTCGAGCCGTTCTATCGGATCTTCGATCCCCTCCATTGCGGCCGGCACTTCGGCCCGGTAGGTCTCGAGAATGTCGCGGACGATGAGGGTGAGAATGTCCTCTTTGGAGTCGACGTATTGATAGATGGTGCCCACGCTTACGCCCGCCTCCTTGGCGAGGTCGGTGATCAGCATGCGCTGGAAACCCACCCGTATGAGCAGGCCGGTTGCTGCGTCGACGATCTGGCGCCTTCGCCAGCGCACCCTGGCGGCCTTGATGGCCTCGGGCCCGTCGTCTCTAAATGGAGCGTCACCGTTCAGAGCCAATTCACGCCCTCCCACCCGCTGCAAATGCCCACCTGTTGCGCCTCGATCCCCTCGGATGGCGGGCGTGTGATGCGGCGCGGTATACGCCGGCCGATTCGCAATCCCTACAGTTGATCGTACCGGGAGAAAAGTTCGTACGCCTCCAAACCATTCTCACCACCCCGGTCCGGGAGCGGTCCCGTCAAGAGAGGCGGCGGCGCCGGATCGGGCGAGGACATCGGCGATCACGCACTGCTGCTCGAGCCGGTCCCCCGCCAGGAGTTGAGTCATCTTCGCGTCCCGCATTGCCCTCTCCACCGGGTAATCCTTCATGAAACCGTAACCTCCGAAGAGCTGAACGGCGTCGGTCGCCACGCTCATCGCGACATCGGAGGCGTGCAGCTTCGCCGATGCCGCGAGCCTTACCACCTCCGGACCGGCCGAGACCCCGATGGCCTCCGCCGCCGCATAGGTCAGGCGCCGCGCCGACTCGGTTCGGGTGGCCATATCGGCGAGCATCACCCGCAGGGCCTGGAACTCGCCGATCGCCCGACCGAATTGGCGGCGTTCGCGTACGTAGGCCTCCGCGGCCTCGAGCGCCATCACCGCCGTGCCGGAGGCCTGTGCGGCGACGGCGATCAGCCTCGCCGCCCGCCAAGCGAGCACCTGGCTCCGTCCACCTTCGGACGCGATGGAGCCGGCCGGAACCTCGAGTCCGCTCAGGCCGAGCGAACGAAGCGGCATCCCTCTGAAGCCCAGCATGGAAGCCGCCGCGGCGTCGCCGGCCTCGTCCCCGGAGAGCCTGTAGGCCAGCAGGCGCGGACCCTCCTCGGTCTCCACCTCGGCAACCAGAGCGGCCTCCGCGTCCGCGAACGGCCAGGGCACCCACTCCAAGGCTCCCTGGAGGGTCCAGCCGCGCTGCCCCGCTCTCGCGGATGCGCCACCCGCGCCGGCTCCGGCCAGAGGAACGGTGGCGGGAAGGCCGCCTCCTGCAATGGCGGAGAGTATTGATCCCTGCTCCGAGCCCGGTTCCGCTCGCCCGAGTGCGCAGGAGGCCACGAATCCCTGTGCGGGGATGACCGACGCCGCCGCGCTGACGCGGGCCACCTCCTCGATCACCACCACCGCTTCCAACGCGCTCGCACCCGCGCCTCCGTGGCGGGCCGGGACGCCCACGGCATGGAAGTCGGTCTCGGCGAGCGCCTTGAAGACCGCTTTCGGCATCGCGCCGCCGCGCTCGATGCCGGCGACCTCCGGCGCTATTCCGCCGGCGGCCACCTTGCGTACCGTCTCGCGCAAGAGGCCGAGGTCGCTCTCGGCCGGCACGGCCTCCCCCGCCCCCGGGGTCATCCCTCGCGTATCCACTCCACTGACACCTGTGCTCATCTCTCTCCCTAGGGGCTTCCGATCGCGCTCGCCGCGATACCTCTCATCACTCTTTCGAAGGCCTCGATATCCCCGGCTTCCACGACCGGTACCGCCAGTGGCGCGACTCCGGCCTTCGAAAGCTCCGCGAAGGCCGGGTAGCACTCATCGACGCCACCGATGACGGCGGAGTCCGCGACGAACTCCTCGGGCAGTGAGGAGGCCTTCTCCTCCACCCATTCGCGGCCCGCGCCTCCTCCGCCGCCCGGAACACTTAGCCCGCACTCCTCCAGCCAGGCGCGGTACTGGGGAATGCGCAGGTAGGAGGCAACCTCCTTGCGCACCCGCGCCACCGCGCCCGGGGCAAGCTCCTCATCCGCCACCCGCACCAGGGCGGCGGCGCCGTAGCCCTTTCGAGCAGGTTCGAGTCCGGCCACAACCTCGGCCGCCCTTGTCCGGGGCAGGAAGTTCAGGATCACGCCGTCGGCCAGCTCGGCCGCGAGCCGGCGCATGCGGGGGCCGAGGGCGGCAAGGTACAGGCGGGGGGCGCCGCCCGTGGAGGGGTCGAGCCGGAACCCTTGGGAATGGGCGGAGCCTCCCAAATGGCGGGTCGGTTCTCCGCTCCAGGCCTGGCGGACGATGGTCACGCAGTCGCGCACGCTCTCCAGCGCGGACCCGAATTCCCTGCCGTGCCAGCCCTCCACGATCGTCGCCGAGGAGACCCCCAGGCCAAGAGTTACGCGACCGG
>JAKAEN010000015.1 GCA_021818355.1 Actinomycetes bacterium
AGATACCTGAGGACCTTGGTCTCGGTGTCGTCGCGGAAGGGGCTGGAGAGGGTTAGAGGAATGAGCAGGCCAAGCTCGAGGGCCGGGATCAGCCAGCGCGGTCCGAGGATCAGGCGCTGAGGCAGGACGACGTAGAGGCCGATGGAGGCCAGTATCGCGATGCTCGCTGGCCAGCGCGGCTCGCGCCGCCGCCCTTGCGGTGCGGGGTCTTTCACTGCGGCTCCCTCGGGATCGGGGTCCTCCCCGGCCCAACCTAGCTGCCAGGACCTGGGCAGGTGCCGCAGGCCGTGACAGTGGTTCGCCTGTGGGCAAGTTGGACGCTTTGCTCGGCTAGGGTGGCCATCTGATGCCGACCACGGGGCGCAGCTTCTTTGGGGGAGACAATGCCGATTGCGTCGCGATCAGGGCGCATGGAGGAGTTCAAGCGCCGCGTCGTGGAACTGGTTCCACAGGGCGAGTGCATCATCGGTGACGCCGCCGCCCTCTCCAGCTACGGCTCCGACGGCCTGATCCGTTTCCGGCAGACGCCCGAGGTGGTGGTGCTGGCCAAGAGTGCCGGCGAGATCCATTCTGCCGTCAAGCTCTGCGCCGAGCTGGGCATACCTTTCGTGGGGCGTGGGTCGGGAACCGGGCTGTCCGGCGGCGCCGTTCCTCCACCGGATGGGGTGGTGATCGCCGCGTCGGCGATGAAGGGCATCCTCGAGATCGACCCGGTGGACCGGATCGCCGTGGTCGAGCCGGGCGTCGCCAACCTCGTCGTTTCGGAGCGCACTGCGCCCTTTGGCCTCTACTACGCGCCGGATCCCTCGTCGCAGAGCGTCTGTTCGATAGGTGGAAACGTCGCCGAGAACTCGGGCGGGGCGCACTGCCTCAAGTACGGCTTCACCACCAACCATGTCCTTGCAATCGAGGTGGTCCTGCCGGACGGCAGTGTCGAGGTCCTGGGCGGCGAGTCACCCTTCGAGCCCGGCTTGGACCTTAGGTCGTCCTTCCTCGGGAGCGAGGGCACGCTTGGGATCGTCACCAAGGTCTGGCTGCGCCTTCTCAGCCGCCCCGAGGCGGTGAGGACACTTGTTGCCGACTTCGATTCCGCGGAGAGCGCAGGTGCCGCCGTCAGCGCGATCATTGCTGCCGGGATCGTCCCCGCGGCGATCGAGATGATGGATGCGCTGGCGATTGAGGCCTGCGAGAAAGCCGTGGGGGCGGGGTATTCGCTGGACGCGGCGGCCGCCCTCATCGTAGAGGTCGACGGCCCTCGAGAGGAGGTCGACGCCCTCTACGAAGAGGTCAAGTCCGCCTGTGTTTCATGTGGAACCACCAAGATTCGTGAGGCGGCGGACCAGGCTGAGCGGAGCCGAATCTGGCTGGGCAGGAAAGCCGCGTTCGCGGCCGCCGGTCGCCTGGCGCCCGCCTACATAGTCCAGGACGGTGTCGTCCCGCGTACCGCGCTCGCTTCGATTCTCGGACGAATTGCCGAATTGGCCGACGATGCCGGGTTGCGTGTCGCCAATGTCTTCCATGCCGGCGACGGGAACCTGCACCCCCTTGTCCTCTACAACCCCGATTCGCCGGAGGAGTCGGAGGCCGCCGAAAGGGTGGCCAGCGAGATCGTGGAGCTCTGTGTGGAGATCGGCGGCTCAATCACCGGTGAGCATGGCGTGGGCCTGGAGAAGGCATGCTCGATGGCGGCAATGTTCGACAGCGGGGATCTCGAGGCCATGCAGCGCCTGCGCATCGCCTTCGACGCTCAGGGAATCGCCAACCCGGGCAAGGTCTTTCCGACGCCGAGGCTATGCGGCGACACTCCGGGCAGATATCGGGCCCATCCTCTGGAGCTGAGCGGAGAGGCGATTCGGTTTTGAGTGGAGCACCCAACCAGGGCCCGGCTATCTTGGCCCCTGCCTCCTCGGCCGAAGCCTCACAAATGCTTGGCTCGTTTGAGCCTGGCCAGAACGTGCGGATCAAGGGCGAGTCGCCCGCGCCCGATGTGGGCCTGGCCACCATTGTCTGTGCGAACCTGCACGGATACGAGCATTCACCGGCCGATCAGACTCTGGTGGCAGCCGCCGGAGAGCGTCTTGGCGCCATCGAGGGGATGCTTGCCGAGCACGGCCAGCGGATTCCGGCCTTCCCGCTTACGGCGCGCGAACGAAACATGACACTCGGAGCGTGGCTCGCTTCCGGCGCGGACACGGCGGCAGCTCAAAGGTATGGCCGTTTCCGCGAGAGCATGATCGGCGCGGAGTTCATCCTCGCGGACGGCACCCGCGCGCACTCCGGGGGCCGGGTCATCAAGAATGTCGCGGGGTATGACCTCGCAAAGTTGATGGCAGGCTCGCTCGGCGCCCTTGCCTTCGTGACGGCGGCATCACTGCGCCTTTATCCGCTGCCGCGCCGGGCGGCACGTGTGACGGTCGAAGCCGAGATCCCCCGTGCCGTGGCTCTCGTCGACCAGGCCCATCGCGCGGGTATCGAGCTGGCAACTTGCGAGTGGGGTGGCGGGCAGCTCGAGATCGGCGTCGAAGGCCCCTCCGCCGCGGTGGAGGCGGCCCTGCGAAAGATTGCGGACCTGCTCGACCGAACGGTCGGCCAGCTCGAGCTGAGCGAGGGCGATCAAGGTTCGCCGGCGCTGGCCTCGCGGCTGGCGGAGGAGAGGGAGTCCTTTGCTGGCACCATCGTCAAGGTGGGTACCCGTCTCTCCGGCGTGGCGGGACTGCACCAGGCAATCGTCTCGAGGGGACTTGCGGAGCGGGGAGTCCGGCTTCACTCGCACCTTGCAGTGGGCATTCACTATCTGGGGGTTCCGGCCGGTGACGGACTGGATGGAGAAGTGGACGCGATACTGAGGAGCATGCGCCTCGCCGGGCAGCGGATCGCGCCTACGGCTCCTGCCGACGGGACCATCTTCCTTGGCAGACGTCCCGGGGGCTTGGCCACGATGCGGAGGCTGCTCGATAGCTTCGATCCCCAGGGCCGCTTGGTAAGTCCGATGCGCACGTCGATAATCACGGAAACGGAGATGCCTGGATGAGTGGGGGAGCCACGGGGCCCGAGCGCAAGCTGATCGACACCTGTGTTCATTGCGGGTTCTGCCTGCCCGCCTGCCCCACTTATCAGTTGAGCGCGAACGAGGCGGAGTCGCCGCGCGGCCGCATCGACCTGATGCGAAGGCATTCTGACGGTGCCATCCAATTGGACTCGGATTTCGTGGGCCACATCGATTCCTGCCTGGGGTGCATGGCCTGCGTGAAGGCATGTCCGTCGGGAGTGGATTACGAGACCCTCATAGTCGAGGCAAGGTCGATGATCCAGTCCTCCTTCCGGAGGCCCGGCCGACAGAGGCTGGTTCGCAAAGCGATCTTCGCCGTCATGCCCTACCCCGTGCGTATGCGTCCTTTGGTCCGTCTTGGGAGCCTGGCAAAGCGGCTGGGTGCCGAGCGCGTCGCGCCGCGGCTTTCGAACGGGGGAGTGGCCGCCACATTCGCCTCCGCTCTGGCCCTCCTGCCGCGGATGACGAGTTCTTCCGCGCCGGCGAGGGGCCGGCTGTACGCGGCTTCGTCGCCCCGGCGCGGAACGGTCGGGCTGCTGACCGGCTGTGTGTCCGCGGTGGTCTTCGGCTCGACCGAGCAGGCCGCCGTCGACGTCTTGCGTGCCGAAGGCTTCGATGTTCTGGTGCCGGCAGGGCAGGGTTGCTGTGGCGCACTGGCCGAGCACTCCGGAGAGTCCCCGCTTGCCGCCCGGCTGGCCCGCAAACTGGTTGCCAGGCTCGACCGCGAGCAGGTGGATGCATGGATCACCACCTCCGCCGGCTGCGGGTCCACACTGAAGTCCTACGACCGGCTCCTCCCAGGTGAAGCGAGCGCGGCGAAGTTTTCCGGGCGCGTGCGCGACATCCACGAGTTCCTCCATCAGCAGGGATTGCGGGCCGACTACAAGCCGCTGGGAATTCGCATCGCCTATCATCCGGCCTGCCACCTTGCAAATGCGCAGGGGATCGTGGACGAGCCGTTGGCGCTGCTCAGGGCCATTCCCGGCTGCGAGGTGCTCCTTCCCGGGCAGTCGGGAACCTGCTGCGGGTCGGCCGGGATCTACAACTTGATCGAGCCGGCCACGGCTGAAGCCCTGGGGACGGCCAAGGCCTCCGCGATCGCCGAGTTGCGGCCCGACGTGGTTGCCGCAGGAAACCCCGGCTGCTTACTCCAGATCGCTCGCTACTCCGATCCGGGACTCGCCTCCGCGCATCCGGTGGAGCTGCTGGCACGGTCGCTTGCGGCCGCCACTGCGTCAGGGGAGGCTTAGGCCGGGCGCTGAAGCGGCCCATCCTTCGCGCCCGCAAGCTCACCGAGCGAGAAGTAGGACTCCTCCTCCTGCTCGAAGTGGAGTCTGAGGATCGCGTGAAGGCTGTAGAGAACCTGACGCGCCTCCGAGACGTCTCCCGTCCCGACCGCGCCCTCGGCGAGGTCGGCTTCGACCATCTCGAGTCTCCTGGTCAGGGAGAATATTTCCGCGTGTTCCCTCGCCATGACCGAAGTGGCGCCCTGCACTCCCAGCGCCTGGTCAAGCGCAGGATAGAGCACGTCGTTTTCGGTGCGCTCGTGCGGCACCACCCTCTGCTGCAGGAATTCGCGGCAGCCTCTGATCCCTTTCAGCCGCTCCGCCGGGCTCATCGAGTCCAGCCCTCCTGCCAGAGCCAATATGTCGTCGACACCGGACCGTAGTTGGAGATGTTCGGCCTCCAATTTTGTGGCCAGAGCCACGGTCTCGGCGGAGAAGGAGAGCTTCGATGTCGGCACCCTGAGGACGCGAAGGGCATTCAGTATCACTGCGAGGTCGATGCCCTCCTGTGCGATCGCTCCCCAGGTGGGCGTCAGGTTGCCAGTGGCCGCTATGAGCATGGCGGCCAATGAGAGCCCTACGCCTGCCAGCGCGCTTTGCGCGGCGATACGGAAGGAGCGGTGCGCGATTCCGAGGGAGGTCACCAGCGGGTCGATGCGGTCGACGGTGAGGACTACCCCGGCCGCTTCCGACGAGGCGCTCTGCCCCCGAGAGGCGACGGCGATGCCGACATCGGCGACCGCAAGCGCAGGGGCATCGTTGATGCCGTCGCCGACCATCACTGTCGGCCCGAAGCGGGCTTCGGCTTTCGCCGCCTCGACCTTGTCCTCGGGCGTGCAGTCCGAGTAGACGTCGTCGATGCCGAGCGCCGTTCCCACCGCCTCGGCCACCGGCCGCCGGTCACCGGTCAGCATGACGATGCGGCTGATTCCCTGAGCCCTGAATCCGCGCAACGTCCTGCTGGCGTCGGGACGCACCGGGTCGGCCAGTAGAACCAGTCCGCCCTTATCGCCGATGGCGGCGAAGATGGTCATCGAGCCCTCGAAGGCCGCGTGGCGAAGCGCCCCCTCGAGCCAGGCCTCGTCGTGGCTCACTCCGGCGAAGCCCGATTTGCCAAGTCTCACCGGCGTTCCCCGCACGACTCCGCTGATTCCCTGGCCGGCGATCTCTGTGACGTTGGCCGGCTCGTCAAGGGCCAGGCCGCGCTCCCTCGCGGCGGCCACCAGCGCCGCGGCCAAAGGATGCTGTGACCTTTGGTCGAGGGAGGCGGCGAGCCCGAGCACCGTATCGGCGTCGATCCCGGGTGAGGCGACCACCTGGGTCACGCGCGGATTGCCGCGCGTAAGCGTCCCGGTCTTGTCCAGAAGCAGCACCTTGGAGCGGGCGAGCTTCTCGAGTTCCGCACCGCCTTTGATCACCACGCCCGCTCGAGCTGAGCGGGACAATCCCGAGACGATTGCCACCGGAGCGGCGAGTATGAGCGGGCATGGCGTCGCAACCACCAGCACGGCCACCGCTCGCGCGAATTCGTGGCTGAGTCCCCAGGCCAGGCCGGAGACCACAAGGGTCGCCAGGAGGAACCAGAGAGCATATCGATCCGCCATGCGGACGAACGGTGCCGACTCCGCCTCGGCCTCCTGCACCAGGCGGACGATCCGTGCATAGGTGGAGCTCTGAGCGTCGGAAGTGGCCACCATCATGAACGGGTTCGAGACGTTGATCACCCCGCTGCGCAGGCGGTCTTGCTTCACGTGCTCTACAGGCATCGGCTCCCCGGTGAGCGCCGACTCGTCGAGCACGGCCCTCTCGTCGAGGAGCTCGCCATCGAGCGGCACGACCTCGCCGCTGGCCACCATGATCCTTTCGCCTGGTATGACCTCCTGGAGTGGGATGGTGAAGAGCCCCCCCGGACGCTCCACATGCGCGCTTATCGGAGCCCGTTCGACCAGCAGCTTCAATTCCCGCTTGGCGTGGCCGGTGGCGTAGTCCTCCAGGCTTCTCCCGCCCAGCAGCATCAAGGTGACGACCGCACCCGCCAAGTACTCGTGGACGAGCACGGTTCCGATTAATGCCAGTAGCGCGATCACGTCGACACCGAAGCTCTTCTTGATCAGCCCGGAGATGATGGTGGCCGCGGAGGCCAGGATGCCGACCAGCGTCGCCGCAAGGAAGAGCTGGTGCGACCATCCCGGCTCGCCGGCAAGATGAGCAACGCCGCCCGCTGCGGTCAGAATCGCAGACAGGCCAAGCGCCAAGGCGCCGGCCCTGCGTGCCGAGAAGACAGCCATGGCGCTCCTTCCCAGCCGGCGTGCCCCGGAGCCCGGATCCCGCGCCGGCGTATGGCTCAGGTCAAGTACGAGAGCCCGTTTCGCGTCTTCCAGAGGAAGTACTTCTCAAGCGCCCGCTTGCCTCCGTCGTAGACCGGGTTCGGTATGAGAGCGGCGAACTGGCGTGGCTTGAACAAGTGGTTCGCGACAAGGTATACCTCTTTGTGGCCGGCATCCAGTATGCATACTCCCGGAATGTTGCCGAACTCCTTGACCTTGAGGTCGACCCGTGCGTTGACAAGGTTGGCGATATTGTGCGCCACGATCTTCGCTTCCTCGTCGGCCGGGAAGCCCGTCTTGGGCACCCCCAGCGGGACAGGGGTGGTGAATGGAGCAGGAACATCCACCGCGATTCCCGCCGCGAAGACGTTGGGGAACTCCTTGTGCTGGTACGCACCGTTCACGGGAACGTATCCCTTGGCGTTGCCCAGGCCCGGAGAGTTGGACACAACATCCTGGCCCAGGAATGGCGGCATCAGCATGGAGAATGCGAATGGAAGGCCGCGTCCGTCGTCCAAGGTGATCTCGTCTTGGCTGACGTGGTCGATCTTGGTGTTGGTCATGAAGTTGATGTCGAGAGCCTGGAACATCTTGCGCAGCATGGTGTTTCCGCCGCTGATGCCTTCGATCCCGAAGTGGCCGACGAAGGGCTCGGGAGTGATCCAGGTGATCTCCACCTTCTTGCGCACCCCCCGCTTGCGCAGGTTGAACTCGGCGTTGAAGAGGAACTCGTATGCCGCCCCCACGCACCCGGCCGCCTGGGTGGCTCCAATCACGACCGGTCCCGGATTGTCGACCAGCTTCTCGAAGCGCTCGCGTGCATCCAATGCCCCGTCGGGGTCGCATATGCAGGCGGTGTACCCGTTGTCGGGGCCCACCCCGCTTATCGAGTAGTCGAGCTTGGGTCCGGTTGCGATGACCAGGTAGTCGTAGTCGAAGCGGCCCGCCGTGGTCTCGACGTAATTCTCGTACTGGTTGACTCTGGTGGCGGTGGCGTGGACGAACTCGATCCCCCTCTTGCGCAGGATCGGCTCGACCGGCACCGTGATGTCCTTGATCTGCCGCTCTGAGAAAGGTACCCAGATGAGTGACGGCACGAAGAGGAAGTAGTCCCGTGTCGCAATGACGGTGACGGTGTGGCCCGTGTCCTTCAGGTGGCGCTTGGTCTCGAGCGCCGCCGTCAGTCCGGCGAAATTGCCCCCCAGCACGATGATGTTGGCCATGCGTTCCCCCTGAATGCTCGTCCTGCCGCAACAATAGCGCTGCAGGTCATGGGGATTCCGGGCTATCGGTCCTATTGGGGGCGCGCCGAAGGTCCATTGTGGTCTGACGGAGACTCTTCGAGGTGATCGCGGCGCGCGTGGGCCTCAGCGCCCGCTGAGCCAATCCGCCTCTCGACGCCCGAGCTCGGTCGAAGCCGGATATCGAGTGAAGGGCCAGATCTCGGCCGAAATTCTTCTGAAGTTGGCGGTTGCCGAGAGCGAGGCGAGGATCGAATAGAGGCCCAGGTTGATGCGCTGGATCACTACAAACGGCTCCGAGACCTGGAGAAACTTCGCCACCGGGTCGTTCTTGTCGAACATGTGGGCGAAGAGGGAAGTGGTGTAGCTCTCGCTGAAGGTGAATTCCGCGTCCGTGGCTATTGACTCGTAGAAGGGCTCGAAGAATCGGTACACCTGTTCGTCGGAGAGTGTGCAGCCGGGCGCCAGCAGGCCCGCCTTCACGATTGCCGCGCGGAAGGGAGCCGGGCTGCGCTGGATCACCGCGGCGCTCACCATCTCTTCGAAGGTGGAGATGTCATCGGGAACGAAGTACTTGGTCATCCCGAAGTCGATGAAGGTGACCCGCCCGTCCCCATCGAAGAGGTAGTTACCCGGATGCGGGTCGCCGTTGAAGCACTGGAGTTTGTAGAGGCTGCGGAAGACGAAGCGGAAGATCGTCTCGCCGGCGAGGTCACGCTCCCGTTGATCCTCCCGGAGGAATTCCGCGAAGCGCAGGCCCGCGGCAAGCTCTGTCACCAATACGCGGGAGCTGGTGAGGTCATGGCGAACCCCGGGTATCCGTATGAAGGGGTGCCCATCGTAGAAGTCCGCGAAGCGCTGCTGGTTGGCCGCCTCCCGCTCGTAGTCGAGCTCCTCGGCGATCCGTGCGGAGATCTCGGCCACTATCGAGTCGGTGTCCATCGCCGGAAAGGCGAAGCGGAACGCCCGTGCGATGACGCGAAGATTGGCAAGGTCCGCGAAGAGGGTGTCGCGAATGCCGGGATACTGCACCTTCACAGCCACCGCCTCGCCATCGGCGGTGATGGCGCGGTGAACCTGGCCTATGGAGGCCGAAGCGATCGGGTCGGGATCCCAGGTTTCGAAGATTTCGGTCGGCGGCTTGCCGAACTCCTGGGCGAAGACCTCTTCCACCAGGTCGTTCGACATAGGTGGGGCTTGATCCTGCAGGCTGGACAACCCGCTCCTGATCGAGGAGTCGAGCGGGGTTGAGACATAGCTGAGCATCTGGCCGAACTTGGCCATCACTCCCCGCATCGAGCCGAGCTCCTTGGCGACGTCTGCGACCGATGCGATTTCGCGGCTGCGGTCGGGTTCGCCGTCGGGCTTGCGCGCGGCGAAGATCGCCTGAGCTTTGGCACGCGCGGCCGCGGTTGCAAGCTTGGAACCCACGCGAGCGACCTTGGTCATCCTCCTCGCGCGTCCCGAAGCCGATGCGTCCACCCCGCGCCTCGTCAGCGAATCGTCGAGGGATGGTCGAAGCGCTGCGCGTCGACGGATGCGTAGGCGGCCACGGTCTTGTCCACTTCAGCGGCCTTCTCTATGCGCTCCAGGGCTTCTGCGAGGCGGCGCCCTGGTATCACCGCGGTCATCTCTCCCGAAGGCATCCCAGTGCGCGTCCTGGAAAGCATGCATCCGAAGGAGATGGCGAACTCGTTTCGCTCCTTGGCGATGGCGATGATGTGGCACTGTGGCTTGCCTTCTATGCGCGCCTCCGGCAGCGCGTCCCGAAAGATCATCGCCCCGATCGAGCTGAGCATCAGGAGCACAACCTCGGGCGTTTCCCGCGCGGCCGCCAAAGGCCCGTATCCGATGGCCGCGTGCTCGACCAGAACGTGTTCGATCGACCCGAAGTCCGACTCAGCCACCCATCCGGATTCCACCAGGGCGCCGACATCGGCGCCCGCACCCGCGGCTTCCAGAGGAAGGAATCCGTGGGTGAAGGAGCCGACCGAGCAGTTCGCGTGGTCCTCCTTGGCGGTCCAGAACGATTTGCCACCGGCCTCCACCCAGAAGACGCAGCCTGCTGAAACCTTGCCGGTTCGGCCGTCTGCGGTGGGGCTGGGGACTCTGGCCTCGAAGCGCTCGCCGGCCGGAGGAGCTTCGTGAAATGAGATGGCGATCGGCTCCGCGCGCATGCGAAGTGCGGCGCCGAGCCGCCGAGCGGTGTTGTCAAGGTCCATGACCCAAATCTATCCCCGGCCTCTGAGTTGCGCCCAGCCGGACCAGCTCAGGCGGTCTGGATCTGGGACTCCTCATGCAGGCCAAGCTCACCGATGGCTGTCTGCTTCATCAGGTACTTCTGGATTTTGCCGGTGACGGTCATCGGGAAGGAGTCGACGAACTTGATGTAGCGAGGGACCTTGAAGTGCGCGATCCTCCCCTTGCAGAACTCGAGGACCTCCTCCTCGGTGATCTGCTCCCCCTCTTTCGGTGTGATCCAGGCCATCACCTCTTCGCCGTAGCGTTCGCTGGGTACCCCGATCACCGAGACGTCCTTGATCTTGGGGTGCGAATAGAGGAACTCCTCGATCTCCCGCGGATAGATGTTCTCTCCTCCGCGGATGATCATGTCCTTGGCGCGGCCGACGATGTTGACAAAGCCCTCGTCGTCCATGACGGCCAGGTCACCGGTGTGCATCCAACGGGCGGCGTCAATCGCCTCGGCCGTCTTGGCCGGATCGTTCCAGTAGCCGAGCATCACCGAATACCCTCTGGTCAGGAACTCCCCGATCTGCCCGCGTGGCACGACGTGTCCACTGGGATCGATGATCTTGACCTCCAGGTGGGGCAGGACCCGTCCGACGGTTGCCACGCGCTTCTCCAGTGCGTCATCTGTGCGCGTTTGCATCGAGACCGGAGAGGTCTCGGTCATCCCGTAGCAGATGGTCACCTCCTCCATGTTCATTCGCGAGACGACCTGCTTCATCACCTCGACCGGGCAAGGCGAACCCGCCATGATCCCCGTGCGCAGGCTGGTGAGATCGAAGTTGGCGAAGGCCGGGTCCGCCAGCTCGGCGATGAACATCGTGGGGACGCCGTAAAGAGAGGTGGCCCGTTCCTTCTCCACGGCGGCCAACGTCGCCGGGGCATCGAAGGTGTAGGCGGGGATGACCATGGTGGAGCCGTGCGAGGTGCAGGCGAGATTGCCCATCACCATTCCGAAGCAGTGGTAGTAGGGCACCGGGATGCAGACCCGGTCCTCCTCCGTGTAGTGGCAGGTCTCCCCGACGAAGTAGCCGTTGTTGAGAATGTTGTGGTGGCTAAGCGTGGCTCCTTTGGGAAAGCCCGTGGTCCCGCTGGTGTACTGGATGTTGATGGGGTCGTCGAAGTCGAGGCCGTCCTGGATGGCGGCAACTTCGGATGCAGGCACCGACACCGCCTTGGCCAGCAGACCTTCGTAGGTGGGATCATCGAAGTAATAGACGGCTCGCAGCTCGGGGAGCGCTCCCCGCACTTCGTCCACCATCCCCCGGTAGTTGGAGGTGCGGTATTCGGACATCGCGAACAACCCCGAACACCCCGACTGCTTCAGCGCGTACTCGAGCTCGCTGGTTCGATAGGCGGGGTTGATGTTTACCAGGATTACGCCGATCTTTGCCGTGGCGTATTGGACCACGGCCCACTCGTAGCGATTCGGACTCCAAATCCCGACCCGGTCGCCCTTGGAGAAGCCGTCGGCAAGCAACGCCCTGGCCAAGGTCTCCACCTGTTCGGCGAACTCTCGATAGGTCATGCGCACGCCCTGGTGTACCGAGACGACCGCCTCACGCTCGGCGAACTTGGCGACGGTTGCGTCGAGGTTGGCCCCGATGGTCTCGGAGAGGAGCGGCCGGAGAGCAGTGCCGTGCTCGTATGAGATGGTCATGGGTTTACATTACGCCAGCGCGGCCCGGGCGTATGGCCAAGCGGGAATTTGCCCGCGACCGGCACGGCGGAGGTCGGCGACGGGCCGTTCGGGCCTTCGGCGTGAGCGCCCCGGGGGTCAACCTGCCGATACGCGCGTTCGCAGTTGCCGCCTGGTCAGGCCCAGAGCAGGTCCGCAAGCGCGCCGTAGAGGAGCGGGTGTAGGAACTCGAACCCTTGCGACTCCAGCACGGAAGGCTTCACCCTCTGCGAGGAGAGCAGGAGCTCGTGTGCCATTTCCCCGCCGAGCAGCGTGGAGAGTGCGAAGCCGGGCGCGCGTAGCAGCGCCGGACGGGATAGGGCCTTGCCCAGGGTCCGGGTGAAATCGGCGTTGGTGACCGGATTGGGCGCGACCAGGTTGACCGGGCCGGTGATATCGGGACGGTCGAGCAGGAAGGCTATTGCCGCCACTTCGTCGTAGCGGTGGATCCAGCTCATCCACTGCCGCCCGCTGCCGAGCGATGCCCCGAGACCCGCCTTGAAGAGAGGGAGCTGCTTCTGCAGCGCTCCGCCGCCGGAGTCGAGCACGATGCCGGTCCGGAGGGTCGCGACGCTGTGGCCGGCTTCCTCGGCGCGGACCGCCTCGGCCTCCCATGCTTGGACCACTTCCGCGAGGAAGCCCTTCCCGGCAGGGGAGCCCTCGGAGAGGACTTCATCGCCGCGATCACCGTAGACGCCGATGGCGCTTGCGCTGAGCAACCTGAGCGGCCGATCTGCGTGCTTGGCGAGCATTTCCACGACCTGCCGGGTGCCATTGACGCGGGAGTCCATGATCTCGGCTTTGATGCGCGGATTCCAGCGTTTCTCGCCTATGCCCGAACCCGCGAGGTGGACCACGGCGTCTATCGCCGCGTCAGGGGGCAACTCGATGCGCCCGCCGGCCGTGTCCCACCGGATCTCGTTCCCTGCGGAGGGCGCGCCTCCGCGCCGGGCAACGAGGACCTCGTCTCCTCGAGAGCGGAGGAGCCGCACCAGGTGCGAGCCGATGAGCCCTCCGGCCCCGGTCACGAGTACCTTCATCTCGACGCCCCTTTCCAGCCCGGCACCTTGCCCCTAATTGAACAGGAGACGTGCCCGGGCAATTCCGGCGCCGGAATGGTCAGCCGGCGGCTCCCAACTCGCTATCGGCGCTTCGCCTCCAGGCCATCATGACCAACTCGACGGCCGCCGCGGGGCTGCCCAGGTGTATCCCATGATCGGTTTCGGAGACGATCACTGCGTCGCAGCCGGGAACCACTTTGGCGAGGTGGTCGAGGGCCATTACGTGCCTTGCCGGGGCGTTCTCGCCTCGCGCCGCGACCAGAGGCACCTTGACGGCGGCTAGGTCCGGGGGTGGTTCCAGGTGACTTGCGCTCGCCATCTCCGCCACCAGGACCGGGCCTTCCGCCCGCCGTCTTGCGCGCGTGCTCGGCGGGAGCCGCAACCAGCGTTGGGCTCCAATCATCCGTTCCATGAAGCTCTGGGCGAAGTCCTCGGCGTCGGTCTCACTCATCTCGCCCGGGCGCGTCGCGTAGGCGCCGAACTTCGACCAGAAGTCCAGCCATGGGAGCGGGCTTTCGAAAGTGACCAGTGCCGACAGTCCCGGGCAGCCGCCTTCCGCCGCCACCATCAGAGCGATGGTCCCGCCGATCGAGTGGCCGAAGACGATGGTCGGCTGGTCGCCGATCAATTGAGCGAGGTCCTGAGCGTGGTCGGTGATGGTCGGGGCCAGCGCTCTGCTGAAAGGTGGCTCGAGATGGGACGATTCGTACCCGCGACGATCGTAGGTCACGCAATCGAAGCCCGTCTCAACCAGGATGCGGACCATCCGCGCGAACGAGCGGCCCCGATCCATGGCGCCGTGGACGAGGACTACCCGAGTCGGTCCACCCGGCAATAGGCCCCTTGCGGCGTGGTGGGTCGCGTGGATTCCCGGCGGCGTCGAATGCTGCACTCCTGAGAGCCTATCCGGACGGCCATGTGCGCGCTTGGGCGGACCGCTCCCGTTATCGACCCGGCGCGGGCTCCCCGTACGGACTCCCTGAGCGGTAATAGCACTCTTCGTGGTAGTGCTCGACCCTATTCCACTTTCCGTCGCTGTAAACGTTTGCAATGACTTGGTTCGGACGGGTTTTGGCTGAGTACCCGATTCTTGCGTTGCAGGTTGCGCAGTCGACGTATGTTCCCGGGGTGACGGACCTCAGTGCGGCGCGGCTGCTGGTCATGGAAGATGTCACAGGCATGGAGGGTCTATCGGCGACAATGCGAAACCCTTTAGTTTAACTACGTCTCGTAGTCACATAGAGTAAATGTGCCACTGTGAGTGGCCAATCGCCGACCCCAGGCGGACCGCGGTCCGTGCAAGATCTCGCAGATCCGACTCCGCGACGGCGCCCGTCCCGGCCAGGCGAGCTATGGACGCCTCCAGCTCCGAGGAGGCGGATGTGGCCAGCGCCTGGTCACTGTGGTGTTCTGCACGGACTGCAAGCGTGGCGGCCATCATGGCGACGATCGCCCCGGTCGCGATCGAGCCAAAGGCGACGACCGCGCCGATGTGAGAGAGTATCGCCGAGACGATCATGCCGGCCACCGCGCCGGTGCAAACGATTCCAACGACCAAACGGATCGTCGAAAGTCTCATACCCCGCATTGGACCACCTCCGCCGCCCACCAACACTAGCGCGGCATGGTCTGCGCCCGAAGAAGCAGGCGGACGGACGGGGCAAATATCCGTCCTGGTAGGCAAGGCATTTTTGAAAAGACCTCCATGATAGGTAGCATCGATACGTGGCAGAGAAACATATCGATGCAGTCAACACTTTTGGCCCGAACTCCTGGTTGGTCGAGGAGTATTACGAGGCCTACAAGCGCGACCCGGCCTCGGTGCCGGAGTCGTGGCGCGACTTCTTCTCGGGCTATTACCGCGAGGAGGCCGCTCCTTCGAAGGCGGAGGTGGCACCCCCTCCCGCACAGCCGGTGCCGGCGGCTCAGGCGCCGGCCGTAGCCGACTCCAGGGCTGCCGAATCCGCCCCGTCCATTCCCGCTCCCCCGGCAGCCAAGCCCGCCGAGGCGGCCAAGCCATCCCCGGCCCCGTACTTGGCGCCTGCGGGCGCCGAGGTGGTCGCAATTCGCGGAGCCGCGGCACGGATCGTCGCCAACATGACGGCATCGCTGGAGGTGCCGACGGCGACCAGCGTCCGGTCGATTCCTGCCAAGCTCCTCGAGGTCAACCGGGGAATCATCAACAATCATCTCGCCCGGTCCTCCGGCGAGAAGGTCTCTTTCACCCACATCATCGCCTACGCGATCGTGCAGGCGATCAAGGCCTATCCGGTGATGAACTCCGTCTTCGTGCCCTCGATCGACGAGAAGGGCACACCGGGAGTTCAGCGCTCCAAGGAGATCAACGTCGGCATCGCAGTCGATGTGGCCAAGCCGGACGGATCCCGGTCGCTCATGGTGCCGGTCATCCGCGCGGCGCACGAGATGGACTTCTTCGCCTTCCTGAGGGAGTACGAAAACCTGATCAGGAAGGTGCGCACCAACAAGCTTTCGCCCGATGATTTCGCGGGAGCCACCGTCAGCGTGACCAATCCGGGAACCATCGGCACGGAGCACTCGGTGCCCCGGCTGATGGTGGGCCAAGGCGCGATCATCGGGGTCGGTTCGATCTCGTTCCCGACCGGAATGGCCGCCGCGGACCCGTCGCTTCTGGTGGACCTCGGCGTTTCGAAGACCGTGACTCTAACATCGACTTACGATCACCGGGTCATCCAAGGTGCGGAGTCCGGGCTCTTCCTGGCCAGGATCCATGAGCTGCTCACTGGGCAGCACGGCTTCTATCAGGACGTCTTCGACGCTTTGTCGGTGCCTTACCCTCCGGCCTCCTGGGAGCGCGACACCGCGGGCCGTGAGCCCGGAGACATGACCCGCATGCGCAAGCAGGCGATGGTCAATCAGCTCATCGACACCTACCGATCCCGTGGCCACCTGATGTCGCGCCTGGACCCACTGGCCCAGAAGTCACCGGCGATGCCCGAGGAGCTCGATCCGGCGTGGTACGGGCTCACGGTCTGGGACCTCGATCGCGAGTTCTACTGCGGCGGGCTGGGCGGACACACCTCGATGACGCTGGGCGCCATCCTGCAGCTCCTGCGGGACACCTATTGCCGCACCATCGGCATGGAGTACATGTTCATCCAGGACCCCACGCAGAAGGAGTGGATCCAGAGGCGAGTCGAGGGTGTCCGGCCCGAGCTTGACACCACTCAGAAGATGCACCTGCTGCGCAAGCTGAACGCGGCGGAGGCCTTCGAGCGCTTCCTGCACACCCGCTACATCGGCCAGAAGCGCTTCGGCCTCGAAGGTGGCGAAGCGGCGATCGTCTTCCTGGACCAAGTGCTCGACCGTGGCGCCGAAGCCGGGCTGCGTGAAGCAGTGATCGGAATGGCGCATCGCGGGCGGCTCAACGTCCTTACCAACATCGTCGGCAAGAGCTACTCGGAGATCTTCAAGGAGTTCGAGGGCAACCTCGACCCCAACAGCGTTCAGGGATCCGGCGACGTCAAGTATCACAAGGGGTTCCGGGGCGTCTATCGCGGGTACCACGGGACGGACATCGAAGTAACCCTCTCCTCCAACCCGTCTCACCTGGAGGCGGTCGATCCCGTCGTCGAAGGCATGTCCCGGGCGAAGCAGGATATCGCCGGTGAGCGCGGGTCGTTCAGGATCCTCCCGGTGCTGCTGCACGGTGACGCGGCCTTCGCCGGGCAAGGAGTGGTCGCTGAGACCCTCAATCTTTCGCAGCTGGGCGGGTATCGCACCGGCGGGACGATTCACCTGGTCGTCAACAACCAGGTCGGCTTCACCACCAACCCGGAGCAGGCCCGCTCGTCGCGCTATGCCACCGACGTCGCGAAGATGATCCAGGCCCCGATCTTCCACGTGAACGGGGACGACCCGGAGGCGGTCGCCTGGGTCGCCGAGCTGGCGCTCGACTATCGCGAGGCATTCCACCGCGATGTCGTGGTGGACATGGTCTGCTATCGCCGATTCGGGCACAACGAGGGCGACGAGCCAAGTTACACCCAGCCCCAGATGTACGAGATCATCGAGGCCAAGCGCTCGGTGAGGAAGCTGTATACCGAGGCCCTGGTGGCCCGGGGCGACATTTCCATGGAAGAGGCGGAGCAGTCTCTCGACGACTTTCTTGGTCAGCTGCAATCCGCCCTGGACCAGACCCGCTCGTCGGCGCCCCCGAAGCCCACCGAGCTTCCCAAGGCACCCGAGCACAACGTCGCCCTCGAGGCGGTGGACACTCACATCGCGCCGAGCGATGTCGATCTGATCGGCGAGGTGCTGCATACCTTCCCGACCGGCTTCACCGTCCACCCCAAGCTCGTCCGGCAGCTGGAAACGCGTCGCGACGTCCTGGCCGGAGGCGAAGTTGACTGGGGTCTGGGCGAGCAGCTGGCGTTTGGCTCGTTGGTGCTCGAAGGCTACGACGTCCGCATGGCCGGCCAGGATTCGCGCCGCGGCACCTTCTCGCATCGCCACGCCGCGCTCATCGATTACCGGACCGGCGAGGACTACGTGCCCCTCGAGCACGTCTCCACCTTTGCCACCTCGGCGGGAAGGCGCGGACCTTTCGGGCGCTTCATGATCTACGACTCTCTGCTCTCCGAATACGCCGCACTCGGCTTCGAATACGGCTATTCGACTGTCAGGCGTGACGCGCTCGTCATCTGGGAGGCTCAATTCGGCGATTTCGGCAATGGTGCTCAAATAATCATCGATCAGTTCCTGGCGGCCGCTCACGACAAGTGGGATCAGGGCTCCGGGCTGGTGATGCTGCTGCCGCATGGCTACGAGGGTCAGGGTCCTGAGCACTCCTCGGGGCGCATCGAGCGCTTCCTGCAGATGTGCGCAGGCGAAAACATGGCGGTCATGAACCTGACCACCGCGGGCCAGTACTTCCACATGCTTCGCGCCCAGCCAAAGCGCCAGAATCCCCGGCCGGTCATCCTCTTCTCCCCGAAGTCCCTCCTACGCGCGAGGCAGGCCAGGGTCCCCGTGGAGGTGCTTACCGGCGGCCGCTTCAACCCTGTTCTCGACGACCCGACCTTCAGCGGTCCCGGGGCAAGCCGCGACCCCGAAGAAGTTCGCCGCGTGGTCCTTTGCTCAGGGAAGATCGGCTTCGAGGCACTTGCCGCGGCGGCCCAGGTCATCGAAGGGAAGCAGGAAGGGGAGACCTGCGCCGTCGTCCGCGTCGAGCAGCTCTACCCCTGGCCGGTGGAGGAGATCGCGGCCGTGCTGGCCAGATATGCCCGGGCAACCGAGGTGGTTTGGCTGCAAGAGGAGCCCGAGAACCAGGGACCCTGGTCCTTCGTCCACTCCCAGCTGCACTCGCTCCTGCGCTCGGACTATCGCCTGCGCCACGTCTCGCGTGTGCCCGCCGGCTCGCCGGCAACGGGATCCGCAGCCATGCACGCGTTGGAGCAGGCGGATCTTATCCACCGCGCGGTGACCCTGAAAGTCTCGGAGGCCGCCTCGGGCCTCGTCTTCTGACGAAGCCCGAGAGCGGTGCCGCGGACCGTCGAGTCCCTCGCCCTCTTCTAATCTTTAGGCGTGAAACCAGAAGAACTCATCCCGCACCGCCCCCCGTTTCTCCTCGTGGACGAGATCACAGAGCTACGGCCCGGCGAGTACGCGCGCGGCCTGTGGCGATTGACCGGCAAAGAGGACTTCTTTGCCGGGCACTTCCCCGGGCGGCCCACGCTTCCGGGGGTGCTCCAGGTCGAATCGATCGCCCAGCTGGGTGCGTGCGCCGTTCTGGCGGACGATCGCTACAAAGGCAAGCTGCCCTTGTTCGGCGGCATCGACCAGGCCCGCTTCAGACGTCAGGTGGTTCCCGGCGAGGTGCTCGATCTTGAGGTCGAGCTGGTGAGGCTATCCGCGAGAGCCGGCAAGGGCCACGGGCGCGCCAGTGTCGGCGGAGCGGTCAGTGCCGAGGTGGACATCATGTTCATCATTGCGGATGTCTAGCCGGATGCTCGCGAAGTGGATGGCGGCTTCGAGATGCTGACGGTTGCGACCTGGAACGTCAACTCGCTCAAGGCGCGCCTGGACCGTGTCCTCTCCTGGCTGGAGCGTGCCGCGCCCGATGTCGTTTGCCTTCAGGAGACCAAGCTCGCCGACGCGGCCTTCCCGGCTGCCGCCTTCGCCGCCGCAGGCTACGAATCGGTGCACTTCGGCCAAGGGCAGTGGAACGGAGTTGCCATACTCTCCAGGGTCGGCATTGAGGAGCCGGTCCGGGGACTTGAGGCCGAGCCGGGCGAAGAGGCGCGCGCGGTCGGGGCAACCTGCGGTCCGCTCAGGGTCTACTCCCTCTACATCCCCAACGGGCGCTCCCTCGACTCCGACCACTACCGCTACAAGCTCGAATGGCTCAATGCATTGGCGGGAACGGTCCGTGGCGAGCTCGCGAGCCAGGAGCGCCTGGTGCTGGGGGGCGACTTCAACATCGCCTTCGAGGACCGCGATGTCTGGAGCCCGGCGGCCTTCGAGGGTGCGACCCATGTGTCCCCGCCCGAGCGCGAAGCGCTGGCCAGGATCTACGAACTGGGCATGACCGACCTGTTCCGTGCGCAGCACCAGGAAGACGGTCTCTTCTCTTGGTGGGACTATCGCGGTGGATCCTTCCACAAGCGCCAGGGAATGCGGATCGACCTCTTGATCGGGAGCCATGCCGTGGCGAATGAGCTGTCCTGGTCCATGATCGACAGGAACGAGCGCAAGGGGCCCGGGCCCTCCGACCACGCCCCTGTGCTGGCCGGCCTTCAAATCGGAAAAGGAGCGGAGATGGCCAACGATAACAGGTGGATCGAGCGGATGACGGCCCCCGGGGACCCGGCGCGCCGTGAGCATTTCCGCCGCATCGGAACCGCGACGAGGCGCATCATCGACTCCGTCGTCGACTCCAAGGCGCCAACCGACGTTCTTTCCGTGATCGCCCAGCAGATCGAGGCGGTCGCCGACTCGATCGGCAGCTTCCCTTCGGGGCGTGACTACGAGGGATTTGCGGAGGCGGCCAATGCCGGCGGCAACGGCGGCTTCCTCGATTTTTCACCGATATCCGGCGCCTCCAATCCACTGGCGCCGCCGGTTGAGCTTTCGCTCGAACATGACGGCGAAGGTTCCGCCGTGGTCGTGGGCAAGGTCAACTTCGCCTCCGCGTACGAGGGCCCTCCGGGCAACGTGCATGGAGGATATCTGGCCGCCGCCTTCGATGAGGTGCTTGGCCTCGCTCAAGGCATGAGCGGCTCCCCGGGGATGACCGCGAGACTCACGGTCAACTACCGCAAGCCGACCCCATGGGGCACCCCTCTGCGTTTCGAGGGCCGAATCGAGCGTCGCGAGGGCCGCAAGGTTTTCACCACGGGCACCTGCTACGCGGGCGATCTGCTTACCGCTGAGGCCGAGGCGCTCTTCATCTCTGTCGACTTCACCCGCCTGGCCGAGCTGGCCGCGGACCGGCAGGGCCGCGCCGAGGCGCGTTAGAGGGGGAGCCGGGCCTTTCGCGCCTTGGCCAGGGCCTTCATGAGTGTCGAGAGCGCTTCGGCGTGCCGGTCCAGGAATTCCTTGGAGATCCCGGGGCAGGCGGAGATGTCGGCGGGCTTGGTCGGAAGATTGGATGCCAGGTAGCCGAGGGCGCGGTCGGGAAGCAAGGCGTCTTCCGAGGTCCCCAGGTCCGCCGCGCGCCTTCGCCGCCAGAGCTTCAGGGTCTCCAGCACCGGGTCGGTTTCGAGCGGCGTGGGCTCGATGGAAGAGAGGCGCTCTTTGCCGGCGCGTATGTATTCCAGTGCGCGCCTGTTGGAGGCCCTTTGCGGAATCCCGTCCTCGATGAGGGCGGCAAGGCTGGTTAGAAGCGAGGACGGGGGGCGCTCCGCCTTGCCGCGCTTGCGCGCCAGCGTCAGGTAGAGGTGGTCGCGAGCCCTGGTGATGCCGACGTAGAAGAGCCGCTTCTCCTCCTCCATCGCGGCCGGCTGCGTCGACTTGGCGTGGGGGAGGACTCCCTGCTCCATGGCCACCAGGTATACGATCTCCCACTCCAGCCCTTTTGCGCGATGGAGAGTGGTGAGGGTGACGCCGCGCTTGCTCGCGTTCGCGCTCTCCGCGGCCCGGACCCGGAACCAGCTGATGAAGCTGGTCAAATCCATGCGTGGTTCGTTGCGCAGCGCTTCCACCGCCATTTGCCGGAAATACCCGAGAGAGTCGGCCGCGCCGCCTCCCGACTCGTCGAGCCTGTACTCGTCGATAAGGTCGTCAAGATGGGTCAAGGCGTCTTGCAGGCGCCCCCTTGCTCCGAGAAGTTCGCGAAGGTGCGCAATCGCGGCCTTGAGCGAGCCATCGTTGGCCATCTGCGCCGTTCCCGCCACGTGATTGTGAATGCCCAGAGCCGAAAGTGCGGCTTGATATTGGGGCAGCAAGGTGTTGGTGCGCGCCAGGATCGCGATCGAGTGAGGCGCGGCGCCATTGGCGATGGAGGTGTATATCTGACGGGCCACGAAGGCGGCCTCTTCGTCGGCGGAGTCGAAGGTGTGGAGGCGCGGGGGCGCGCCGCTCGGCCTCTTTGCGTGAATGACGCCCCCGTGAGCGGCGATGGCGGGATCCGAGAATTCCTCGGCGGCGGCGTTGGCCAAGTCCACTATCTCGGCGACCGACCGGAAGTTCGCCCTCAGGTAGCGGTACGAGGCACCCGCGAAGACCCGATCGAATTCGAGCATCAGCCGCGGGTGGGCGCCGTTCCACGCGTAGATCGCCTGTTTGGGATCGCCCACCACGCAGAGGTCGGGATTCTCGCCGACGAGCTGTTTCATAAGCGCGATCTGCTGGGCATTGACGTCCTGAAACTCGTCGACGTAGAAGTGTCGGTACCACCAGCGGATGGTCTGTGCGAAGGCGGGGTTCTCGCGGAGCGCGGACTCGGCTCGGACTATCAGGTCGTCGAAGTCGA
>JAKAEN010000231.1 GCA_021818355.1 Actinomycetes bacterium
TCATCTCGGCGAGGTTGGCCCCTTTGCCTCCCAGGAGATCGCGCATCTCCTTCGGCGGCCTGGGATGCGCATGGTCAAAAGGGAATACGTACCTCATGCCACCTCCTGGTGATGGGCTGTCGGCTGGTTCGGCCCTCGCCGGGCCGGAGATAACGAAAGCTGCCGCAAACGGGACCTGCGCCGCCGCGGCGGACTTATCTTAGCAAGCGATTAGTAGTTGCCTTGGCACCCGGGGCCGGGGATCACTCCGCGGCGGGCGGCGTCCAGGCGGCAAAGGAAGCGCCGATGGTGGAGACCAGCTCCTCGATGGCCACCCGCACCTGGGAAGTGGTGTCCCGGTCGCGCACGGTGACCGTCCCGTCCTCCAGGGTCTGGTAGTCGATGGTGACGCAAGCCGGGGTTCCGACCTCGTCCTGCCTGCGGTAGCGCCGCCCGATCGACTGGGTCTCGTCGTAGTCGCAGATGAAGTCGCCGGCGAGGACGTCGAAGACCTCGGCTGCTTTGGCGACCAGCGCCTCCTTGCGCATGAGCGGCAGCACCGCCACCTGGTTGGGGGCGATGCGGGGATGCAGGCGCAGCACGGACCGGGTCTCCCCGTCCACTTCGTCCTCCGAGTAGGCGGCGATGAGGAAGGCCATCATGGTGCGGGTGGCGCCGGCGGCGGGCTCGATCACGTAAGGCACGTAGCTGGTGTTGGTGGCCTGGTCGAAGTACTCCAGCCTGGCGCCCGAATGGGCGGCATGGGCCTTCAAGTCGTAGTCGGTCCGGTTGGCGATGCCCTCGAGCTCGCCCCATCCCCAGGGGAAGAGGAACTCGATGTCGACCGTTCCCGTGCTGTAGTGGGAGAGCTCGTCCTGCTCGTGGGGGCGGATCCGCAGCATGGATTCAGGGATACCGTTGTTCACGTACCAGGCGAAGCGCTTCTCGTACCAGTAGACGAACCACTTGTCGGCCTCCTCCGGAGGCACGAAGAACTCCATCTCCATCTGCTCGAACTCCCGGGTGCGGAAGACGAAGTTCCCCGGGGTGATCTCGTTGCGGAAGCTCTTGCCCATCTGGGCGATCCCGAAGGGCGGCTTCTTGCGCGAAGTGCCGAGCACGTTGGCGAAGTTGACGAACATGCCCTGGGCGGTCTCCGGGCGCAGGTAAGCGACGGCGGCGTCGTCCTCGACCGGGCCGACGAAGGTCTTGAACATCAGGTTGAAGGCGCGGGCCTCGGTCAGGTCGGTGGAGCCGCACTTGGGGCAGACGCCCTCGATGTGATCGGCCCTCCAGCGCTCCTTGCAGCTCCTGCAGTCGACCAGGGGATCGGTGAAGTTGGCGAGGTGCCCGGAGGCCTCCCAGATCTTGGGGGAGGAGAGGATGGCGGCGTCGATGCCGACCACGTCCCGGCGGCGGGTGACCATCTCGTCCCACCAGGCGTTCTTCACGTTGCGCAGCATGGAGGTGCCGAGCGGTCCGTAGTCGTAGGTGGACCGGAAGCCGCCGTAGATCTCCGCCGAGGGGTAGACGAAGCCACGGCGCTTGGCCAGGCTGACAATTTTTTCCATCAGGTCGTTCTCGCCCATATGGGCAAACAGCCTAACGGCGGCGCCGCGGCTAGAACGCGCCCAGGTGGAGCGCCCGCACCTTGTGATTGAGCAGGCCTTCGATCTGGGAGACGCCCAAGCCCTCCACCTCGTGGCGGAGGCCCGAGTCCGGAAGCGAAAGCGCCTTGCCCAGCTCCCCTTCGCACATCCAGCCGATGACCGAGATCGCCTCGGCGCTGATCGGCACCCCTCCGCCGTGCTCGGCGCAGATCAGTCCACCGGCGGCGGCGGAGAATACCGAGAGGCCCTCGCCGTCCTTGCCGCACTCGGCGCATTCGGTCAGCTGTGGCGCCATCCCCTCCACCTGCAGAAGCCGCCACAGGTATCCGGCAAGCAGGTAGGGGGAGTCGCCCTCCTCCAGCCGCTTGAGCGCCCGCACCAGCAGGCGGAAGATCTCGAAGTCGGGGCCGCCTTCGGCGACCAGCTCCTCGATCACCTCCACCATGGCCAGCCCCTTGCGCAACCGCTCCAGGTCGCTCTTGATGGCCGGGAAGAGCTCGATCGACTCCACCTGGGTGACGATGTCCAGCTCGCGCCCCTTCCAGCACTGGACGTTCACGTAGGAGATGGGCTCCAGGCGGGCGCCGAACTTGGTCTTGGTCTTGCGCACGCCTTTGGCGACCGCCCTGATCTTGCCGCTGCGGGCGCCGAACATGGAGACGATCCTGTCGGCCTCGCCCAGCTTCCAGGTCCTGAGCACCACCGCATGCTCGGAGTACAGCGTCATCTAACCCGCCCGCTTGCGCCTCGCCGGGCCGAAGTTGAAGAGGACCGCAAAGACGACCACCACCACCAGGACGTATTTGGCCGGCGAGAAGCCGGCGATGGCCAGCACCACCAGGCCGAGAACCACCAGGATCAGCCCCAGTGCGGCGATGGTCTTCAAGTCGGCCCCACCTTGCCGTAGCGCCGGTCGCGCCTCTGGTACTCGTATATCGCCCGGTAGAGGTCGTCGCGGCGGAAGTCCGGCCAGAGAACGTCTGTGAAGACCAGCTCCGAGTAGGCGATCTCCCAGAGCAGGAAGTTGGAGATGCGCATCTCGCCCGAGGTGCGGATCACCAGGTCCGGATCGGGGGCCTCGGGGTGGTACAGGTAGCGCGAGATGGCCTTCTCGTTGATGCGGTCGGCCGGGACGCCGCTCTCCACCAGCTTGCGCACCGCGTCGACGATCTCGGCGCGGCCGCCGTAGTTGAACGCGAAGGTGAGGGTCATGGTGGTGTTGCGCCTGGTCAGCTCGGCCGCCTCGTCCATGCGCCTGGCCACCCGGCGCGGAACGCGCCAATCGCGGCGACCCGAGAAGTTGATGCGCACCCCAGCCTCGTGCAGCTCGTCGCGATGGCGGAGGAGTAGGGATTCGTTGAAGTGCATGAGGAAGCGCACCTCGTCCACGGGGCGGTGCCAGTTCTCGGTGGAAAACGCGTAGACGGTGAGCCACTTCACCCCGGCGTCCAGTGCCCCGAAGGCGGTGTCGAGAAGTGCGGCCTCGCCGGCGGCATGGCCCTCGGTGCGCGGCAGGCCACGCTTCTGCGCCCAGCGGCCGTTGCCGTCCATCACACAACCCACGTGCACCGGAATGCGGGAAGTGTCGAGCAGGGCGAGGTAGTCCGTCTCGGGGGTGGGCATGTGGTTTGTGCTCATCTCAGGCGCCCTGCCTGGTCAGGCTGCCCGAGAGGTGAACCGTCAGCTCGACTCCGGGGATGGCCATCCACATCTCGTAGTCGAGTCCGCGCTCGGTGAAGCGGTAGCGGCGGCGAATGGCGTCCACCGGCTTGGCGGTGGGCGAGACGATCAGCCCGGTGGAGTGGAGGTCGACGACCAGCGCGCCCCCCTCCTCTCGCACGGGGCCGGTTCCTATCTCGGCCACCCCGGTGGGCTGGGCGATCACGAACTCGGCTTCCATCGACTCCCCGATGCGCAGATATCCGCGCTCCTGGTGAAGGGGGGCGCCGGTCTCCGGGTTGGCGGTGGCCTGGCTGTAGATGATGAATCCCTTGGGCGAGAGCGTGAAGGTCAGGGTCTCGAGGTAGGCGAAGTCGGAGATGGTGGGATAGGAGCCATGCCCATGGCCGCGGTACTCCCCCTCGATAAAGCTCTTTGCGCCAGAGGAATCCATGCCCAGCTATCAGCCTCCTCTTCAGGCGGTGGGACCCGCCAAGAAAACACTAGTTCCCTAATCGGGCCCACCCCTTGCGCCACCCGGGGCGCGAGCCCTCAGATCCCGAACTGGTCCAGATATCGCGCCTGGGACTGCCAGTCCTTGGCCACCTTGACCACCAGGTCCAGGTAGTAGCCCTTGGGCAGCGAGCGGCGCACGATGGTGCCCACCCGCTTCAGGTTCTCGCCGTGGCGGCCGAGCACGATCGCCTTCTGGCTGTCGCGCTCCACGAAGATCTCGCAGCGGACGTAGCGCTCCTCCACCTCGGTAACGGCGGTGGCGATCGAATGGGGAAGCTCGTCGCGGACGATGGCCAGCAGCTCCTCGCGGACCAGCTCGGCAATCCATTCGGTCTCCGTCGTGTCCGCGTGCATGGCCGCCGGGTAGTAGGGAGGCCCGGGCGGCATCCTGGCCATTATCTCCCGCCGCAACTCCTCCACCCCCTTGCCGGTGCGCGCCGAGACCGGGAAGTACTCCGCCTTGTTCCAGGCCGAGAGCTCCTCCAGCCGCTTGAGCAGCTCGCCCGGGGAGACCAGGTCGATCTTGTTGACCACCACGAAGCACTCCGCAGGAGCCGACTCCAGCACCCGGCGATCACCGGGCCCGGTGGGCGAGGACGCGTCCACCACCACCAGGACCAGGTCCACGTCGCTGGCGGCCTCGCTGGCGGCCTCGTTGAGGCGGGCGCCCAGCGGACTGCGGGGGCGGTGGATGCCGGGGGTGTCCACCAGTACAACCTGGCAGGATTCCTCGGTGATGATTCCCCGCACCTGGGTGCGGGTGGTGTTGGGCTTAT
>JAKAEN010000232.1 GCA_021818355.1 Actinomycetes bacterium
GCCTTCCGGCGCGGGGGCCGATGCCTTCCGGGTGGCCACGGCGGATCCGCCTCGGTAGTCGCCGGCTCGCCTCCGGCGCTCTCGCCACCTTCACGTGCCGCGCACGCGGCAAGAGCGCCTTGCGGATGCCGCTCAGCCACTTGCCGCTCCTTGCTGTGGTCAGTGCTGCGTTTCGGGTGTCCAGTTCGACTTCAGAACGTAAAGAAAGCAATACAAGAACGAGGTGCATGTAAAGTAGGGGTTTCAAACTTGCGGAGGTGAGCATGGGGATCGCGGAGCTGCGCAAGAGGCTCGGACTCAGCCAAGAGGAGCTTTGCCGGCGCCTCGGCATATCCCGCCCGGCTCTCTCCGCTATCGAACGCGGCAAGGAGCAACCGAGAGTCGGGTTGGCCATCCGCCTTGCGGGCGAGCTCGGCGTGGGCGTCGAGGAGCTTTTCGGCGCCGGTGCCTTATCGGAAGCACTTGGGGAATCCACCCTGGGCGTCTATGGCGAGGTGGGGAACCAGCTGATCCTGCGCGAGCTGCCCAACGGCTACCTCGGCGGCTCCTGGCTTCCCCCCAACGCATCGGTCGGGCCGCGCGGTTCGGTCGAGCGGATGGGGGAGCCGGCGGTGCTTGTCGACGGCTGCGACCCCATTTTGGGCTTTCTCTCCGCTCACCTGGGGAGCAGGCTCGGCCGCAGCTTCTATTGGTGGTCGATGCCCAATAGCGCCTCGCTCGACAACCTTGCTGCGGGACGCACGCATCTCGCCTTGGTCCATTTGCCCGAAGGGGAGGTTCCGCAATTGCCGGAAGGCTGGCCTGCGGCGGTGCCGCTGGCCGCGTGGGAGCTCTGCATCGCGGCCAAGCCGGGAAATCCTGCGGGAGTCCACACCGTCGCCGATCTTTTCTCTCCTGCGGTGCGCTTCGCCGCGCGGGTGGAAGGGTCGGGGGTGCGTCGCCTGAGCGACGATTGGGCGGCCGAACATGGGGCGAGGCTCGACCCGGGAGGGTTCGCCTCCCACCTCGAGGCCGCGTCCGCGGTGCGCTTCGGCGAATTCGATGCCACCCTGACCATGCGCGGGACCGCCGCTGCGCTGGATCTGGAGTGTACCCCGGTCGGGGTTCAGCGCTCGTGGCTCGCCTACACCAAGGCCTCCGAATCCGATTCCAGAGTGGCGGACGCCCTGGATGAGATCGAGTCGCGGCGCATGAGCCGGCTGCTCGGAGTGATGCCCAACTACCTCGGCGTGGCCTGAGCGGGGCCGGACCGCCGCTTTTCCAGGAGGAGACTCGACTTGTTCACGCAAAGACGCATCGGCGCAGGCGCACTGGGGCTTCTCGGCCTACTTGGGGCGGCCTGCGGATCTACTTCGACTGGCGCCGGCCAATCGGGGACCACCTCCACCGCTCGGCTGGGAGGCTCCGTGAAGGTGGCCTATGCCGGCTCGCTGGTGGGCCTAATGGTCAACAAGATCGCTCCCGCGTTCAAGGCCGCTGACGGCATAACGCTCGACGGCCTCCCTGGAGGCTCGACCGGCCTGGTGAGCCAGATCAAGAGCGGCACCAGCGCCTTCGACGTCTTCATATCCGCCGCGCCCTCCGCCAACGCCGGCCTGATGGGTGTCGCGAACGGCAACTGGGAGAGCTGGTACGCGGCTCTTGGCACCGCTCCGCTGGTGATCGGATACAACCCATCCTCCCGCTTCGCCCAAGCGCTTCGCACTCAGTCCTGGTACAAGGTGATGCAGCAGCCGGGCTTCAAGCTCGGAAGGACGGATCCGGCCATCGATCCCAAGGGAGTCCTGGTCGAGAAGCTACTCACTCAGGTAGCCGCGTCCACCAACGACCCTTCCCTTGTCAACGCGGTCCTGGGTCCGACCGAGAACCCGGCGCAGGTCTTCCCGGAGGAGAGCCTGGTGGCCAGGTTGCAGACCGGCCAGCTCGACGCAGGCTTCTTCTACTCCAACGAGGCCAAGCAGGCCGGCATCCCAACGGTCTCGACCGGCTATCCGCTCGGAGCCTCCTTCACGGTCACGATTCTTTCCAAGGCTCCCGATCCCGCCCAGGCGGAGGCATTCGTGACCTACCTCTACTCGCCGGCGGGCCGGCAACTCTTGAAGGCCGGAGGCATCCTGCCCGAGGCACTCAAGGTGACCGGCAACGCCGCGTCGGTGCCCAAGGGGGTCAAGCTCTGATCCTCCCTGCGCCCGTGCCCGACGGCAGCCGCTGCGAGACCGCTGGCGAGGTGGCGCGTTGGTGAGGCGCTCCGGCCGGGAGGGCGCCGGCGGCACTCGTGCTTCGGCCCTGGTGATGAGTGCGGTCGCGGTGGGCAGCGCCTTTCTCCTGCTGCCGCTCGCGGCTTTGCTGGTCTACTTCGGGGGGCACCGGGCGGGGCCGCCGACGACCTCGGACCTCTGGCAGGCGACCTTCAATTCCATAGCGGCTTCGGTGATCTCCATTGTGCTTGTGGTTCTGGTGGGCGTGCCGACGGGCCACTGGCTGCACAGGCATTCCACTCGCAGGGCACATCTGCTGGCGACTCTGCTTCGCCTGCCGCTCGGAGTTCCACCCATGGTGGCCGGAGTGATGCTGCTGGTGGCCTTCGGCCCGGAGTCCCCGATAGGCAAGGCGCTCGGTGGGCGTCTGGTGAACACTCTGGCGGCCATAGTCCTCGCCCAGGCGTTCGCCTCGCTTCCTTACGTGGTCGAGGGGTCCCGAGGCGCCTTCGGCGGCATTGATCCACGAGCGGGAGTCGTGGCCCGCAGTCTCGGCATGGGGCCGGTGGCCGAGATGATCCAGGTCTCCATTCCTCTGGCGTGGAGTTCGATCCGCTCCTCGATCATCCTCGGCTACCTGCGCGCGTTCGGAGAGTTCGGCGCGGTCCTGCTGGTCGCCTACAGCCCCTTCTCGCTCCCGGTGTACACCTATGTCGTCTTCGAGGGGTCCGGACTGGGGGCGACCGCCGCGCCGGTCGTTGCCACCCTTGCGCTCTCGGGATTGGTGGCGCTCGGCATCTCCAGGCTCTCATGGCCGTCCTCCAGGCTTCTAGCGCTGCTGGGGCGGGTGGCGGGAAGCCGGCCCGCGCCCGGCACCACCCCGGCGGCGAGCGCCGCGCAAGGGTCGCGAATCAGAGTGGAGGGCACGGTTGGCGATTTCTCGCTGCACGCCGATTTCACCGCTTACAAGGGGTGCACGGTCCTTCTCGGCCCTTCGGGCTCCGGAAAAACCCTGACACTCAACGCCCTTTGCGGAAGCGTCGCGCCCGGCCTCGAAGTCACGGCGGAAGGCGAGGTGGGCGCCAAGCGTGGCGAGGCGATCGGCTACGTTCCCCAGCGCTTCGGGCTCTTTCCGCACATGACCCTGGAGCAGAACCTGAGGCTGGCGGCCATATACGGCTCCGAAGGCGGTTCCCCCGAGGCGCTCCTTACCCGGATGCACCTCGGCGAGTTCGCCGGCAGGGGACCCGGGTCGTTGTCGGGAGGGCAGTACCAGAGGGGGGCGCTGGCACGGGCGATGGCCGCCAACTCCAGCCTGGTGGTGCTGGACGAGCCTCTCTCCGCCCTGGACGCCCAGATGCGCCTGGAGCACCTGCGCTTCATCGAAACCCATGTGAAGAGTGCGGTGGACTTTCTCTTCGTCGTGACCCACGACGTGATGGAGGCCGCTTACTTGGCAGACCGCCTGTTGGTGATGCACGGAGGCCGCGTGCTGCAGGAGGGCGAGGCGGCCGAGGTCTTGAGAGGGCCGTCGTCGGTGGAGGTGGCCCGTATCATCGGAGCCGACAACGTCCTTCTCCTGGCGGACCACTCCGACGTGGAAGCTGATTTGAGGGGCCGGACGGCGTGCTTCTTCTCGGCGGACATCAGCGCCTTACCTGCCGCAACGGCCGAGGTCGGGCAGGGGCGCAGGAGGCTCGGGCGGGCCAAGGTGGTCGAAGTGCGCAGGATGCCTTGGCAGAGCGAGGCGCTGCTCGACCTGGCCGGCGCGGAGGTGGTGGCCAGGCTGTGGGAGCCGGGAGGGGCCGTGCTGAAGCCCGGAGCGCGAGTGGATCTCACCGTCCTGGCGGAGCGACTCTACCTCTACTGAGGCGGGTTCTCAGGAGACCAGGGCGTCCCGGGTGCCTTGGATGTGCTCGGCGATCTTGGTGAGAAGCTTCTCCAGGTCTTCCTCCCTGAAGAGCTCGGCCAGCTCCTGGTGCTCGGCCATGATGTGCTCGGCCCGGGCCGGGCTGAGGTAGAGAGCGAGCTTGCCCATCCTGATCTGGCGGTCGCGCAGCGAGTCGTAGAGCTCGGAGAGGATCTCGTTCCCGGCGGCCGCCATGATGTTGTGGTGGATCTCCCGGTCAAAATCGGCAAAGGCGGCGGTCTTGCCCGCCACGACGGCGCCGCGCTGCTTGGCGATGATCGCATCGATCTGATCGGCGACGCGGGGACCCTGGCCGTTGCGTATGGCCTTCTCGATGGCAAAGCGCTCGAGCACCAGGCGGGTTTCGAAAACCATCTCGATCTCGTGGTTGGAGACCGGCACCACCATGGCGCCCTTCTTGGGGTACA
>JAKAEN010000233.1:0-466 GCA_021818355.1 Actinomycetes bacterium
CGGGCAGCACCTCGAGCAGGTCGCGGAACTCCTGGCGCGCGTCCTCGTCGTCCCTGACTTTCTCGAGCAGCTCGTCCAGCCTTGCCGAGACGTCGGTGGCCGGTGCCCCGCCCTTCTGGTTGAGGCGGGCCTGCGCCGCGATGCGCAGCGACTCCTCGTTCTCGGGGATGCGGGCAAGGAGGGTGAGCGCCTCGTCGTTCTCGCCCCGGTCCACCAGGATCTGGGCCAGAGCCAGCACGCCTTTCTCATGTCCGGGCTCGAGATCGAGCGCCTGGCGGATGGAGGCCTCATCGCCGGTCTCCACCAACAGGTCCGCCGGGGTCTTGGCGGGAGCCAGCTTGGCCACGAACTCGCGTATCACGCTCTCGGGCTGGGCTCCGATGAAGCCGTCGACCACCTTGTGGTCCTTGAGGGCGTAGACAGCGGGGATGGACTGCACGCGGAAGGCCGCGGCCGCCTGGGGATT
>JAKAEN010000233.1:476-4534 GCA_021818355.1 Actinomycetes bacterium
CGATCTCTGGGGATTCTCGTCGACGTTGATCTTGACCAGGACCACCTTGCCCTGGGTCTCGTCGACGACCTTCTCGATCATGGGGCCAAGGGTCCGGCAGGGGCCGCACCAGGGCGCCCACAGGTCCACCACCACCGGAGTGGTGCCGCTCTTCTCGAGCACCTCGGCCTGGAATGTTGCATCGGTTACATCAATTGCTGCCACACACCTGATTCTAGCGTCCGTAAATTGCTCCATGCCCGATACCCCGTGGGGTATAAGGCCCCAAATGGGCTTTCGCAGATGGCGCCAGGCCTGGTCGGCTAGATTGCATCCCCATGGAAGGGATCCGCGAACCACAGACCAGCCTCTGGATATCCGAGCAGCTGCCGGATCTCCAGCCCCCCTTCAGCTACGAGCTGATCGCCGGAGGCAGGTCGAACCTGACCTTCGCGGTGGACGACGCCAACGGCCAGCGGATAGTGCTGCGCCGCCCCCCTGTTTCCCACGTGCTTCCCACCGCCCATGACATGCGCAGGGAATACCGCATCATCTCCGCCCTGCACCCGCTCGGCTTCCCGGTCGCCACCCCGCTCGCCATCTGCATGGAGCCCGAGGTCAACGACTACCCCTTCTACCTGATGAGCTACGTGCGCGGCTCCATCCTGCGCGATCCCGAGCTGACCCAGGCGCACTTCCCGGATCCGCCCATGCGCCGCCAGATCGCCGAGAACCTGGTCTCCACTCTGGTCACGCTGCACGGGTACGACGTGGAGAAGATCGGCCTGGCGGACCTGGCCCGCCACGACGGCTACATCGAGCGCCAGCTGCGCCGCTGGTACACCCAGTTCCAGGCCAGCTCCGCCGAGATCGACCACCGTGTCCCCCTGGTGGACGAGATGTTCGCCAAGCTTTCCGAGCGCATCCCCGCCCAGCAGAGGACTTCGGTGGTGCACGCCGACTACCGCCTCGACAACACCATGGTCGCCGACGACGGGAGCATCGCGGCGGTGCTGGATTGGGAGTTGTGCACCCTCGGCGATCCCCTCGCCGACATCGGCACGCTGCTGGTCTATTGGACCGACCCCGAGGACGCCAACGTTCCCCTCTCCGCCGTCACCGCCCTGCCGGGCTTTCCCCGCCGGGCCGAGGTGGCCGAGATGTACGCCGAGGCGGCCGGGGTCGACCTGGGCAGGATCAACTACTTCATGGCCTTCGCCTACTGGCGCCTCGCCTGCATCCTGGAGGGCGTCTACTCCCGCTACGTCCAGGGCGCGCGCGGGGGCGACCGCAGCTCGATCACCGACTACGCGCGCCAGGTGGAGCTGCTCGCCGAGAGCTCTCGCGAGGCCCTCAGCCGCTACTAGCCGCCCGCGCCCTATCACGTACCAGCGCCGCCACCGTCATCCGCAGGCGGGAGCCCTTTTAAGGGATGAGGTTGATGAGCCGCGGAAGGCGGGCGATCACCCGTGAGGGCCTGTCGGAGCCCAGGGCGTTGCGCACCTTGTCGGAGCCGAGCGCGAGCGCGACGGCGCCATCCTCGCTGATGTCGACGGCCACCTCGATCTTGTCCCGCACCTTGCCGGCCACCTGGACCACCATCGTCTCCGTGGCCGAGACCAGAAGAGCGGGGTCGGCCACCGGCCAGGGCTCGGCGTGGATGATGCCCTCGGGATGGCGAAGCGACCAGGCCTCGGCGGTCATGTGCGGGGCCATGGGCGCGAGCATCTTCAGGATGGCGTCAACCGCCTCGTTCACGCTCGGGGCGTCCGCTCCGGCCTGCAGGGACTTGTAGGCCTGGTTGGTGAGGGCCATGAGCGCGGCGACGGCGGTGTTGTAGCTCCAGCGCTCGTAGTCGGTGGTCACCTTGTCGATGGCGCGATGCGTCGCCTGGCGCAGCTCGATGGAGGCCCCCCGCTGCCCCTCTCCCGTGGGCGCAAGGGAGGGGTCGGTGGCCAGGCGGTAGACGCGCTGCAGGAAGCGCGAGCACCCCTCGATCATCTCATCGGACTGCTCGGTCCAGTCGAAGTCGTCCCCGGGGGGCCCGACGAAGAGGTGAAAGACCCGAAGGGCGTCGGCTCCCACCGTCTCGAAGTACTGGGCCGGGGCGATCAGGTTCCCTTTGGACTTGGACATCTTCGAGCCACCCAGGCGGATCATCCCCTGGGTGAAGAGCCGGGCGAAGGGCTCGCGCAGATTGGGTCCCACCATGCCCAGGTCGGAGAGGGCCTTGGTGAAGAAGCGCGCGTACATCAGGTGCAGGATGGCGTGCTCGATCCCTCCGATGTACTGGTCCACCGGCATCCAGGCATCCACCGCCTCCTTGGAGAAGGGGGCCTCGGGGCTGAACGGGTCGCAAAAGCGCAGGAAGTACCAGGAGGAGTCGACGAAGGTGTCCATGGTGTCGGTTTCGCGCACCGCCGGCCCGCCACAGACCGGGCAGGTGGCCTGCTTGAAGCCCTCGTGGTGGCCGAGAGGCGACTCGCCGGTGGGCAGGAACTCCACGTCGTCGGGGGCCAGCACCGGGAGTTGGCCGGCAGGCACCGGCTGGGCGCCGTGGGTATCGCAGTAGACGATGGGTATCGGGCAGCCCCAGAAGCGCTGACGGGAGACCAGCCAGTCGCGCAGGCGGTATTGCACGCTACGGGTGCCCCTCCCCCGCTCCTCGAGCCAGGCGATGGCGGCCTCCTTGGCATCGGGGATGGGCATCCCGTTCAGGAAGCCCGAGTTGATCTTGGCGCCCTCGCCGGTGTAGGCCTCGCCCTCGAAGTCCTCGGGGGGCTGCACGGTGCGGACCACCGGCAGGCCGTAGACCTTGGCGAAGTCGTAGTCGCGCTGGTCCTCGCCGGGAACCGCCATGATGGCCCCGGTCCCGTAGGTCATGAGCACGTAGTCGGCGATGAACAGCGGCACCGCCTCCCCGGTGAAGGGGTTCATCACCTTTGCGCCCGTGAAGACGCCCCGCTTGGGCCTGTTCTCCGAGGTGCTGACCCGGTCGACATCGGAGAGGTTGCGCACCGCCTCGATGAAGGCGTCCACCTCGGCGCGCTGGGCGTCGGTGACGACTTGGGCGACCAGGGGATGCTCGGGGGCCATGACCGCATAGGTCATGCCGAAGGTGGTGTCGGGCCGGGTGGTGAAGACCCGCAGGGCGAGATCCGGCCTGCCTTCGACCACCAGGTCCATCTCGGCCCCCACCGAGCGCCCGATCCAGTTGCGCTGCATGGTCTTGACCCGCTCGGGCCAGTCCAGGTCCTCGAGCATGTCGAGCAGCTCGTCCGCGTAGCGGGTGATGCGGAAGAACCACTGGGAGAGGTTGCGCTTGACGACCAGGTCGCCGGAGCGCTCGCAGGTCCCATCGGCCAGCACCTGCTCGTTGGCGAGCACCGTCTGGCAGCCCGGGCACCAGTTCACCGGGGCCTCCGCCTTGTAGGCCAGGCCCGCCTCGTAGAGCTTGGTGAAGATGAACTGGCTCCAGCGGATGTAGGCGGGGTCGTGGCTCCTGATCTCCCGGCGCCAGTCATAGACCGCGCCCAGGCGCTTGACGTTGGACTTCAGCTCCCCGATACGGGCGTCGGTGAACTCCCGGGGGTGGATGCCGGTCTTGATGGCCGCGTTCTCCGCGGGCAGGCCGAAGGAGTCGAAGCCGAAGGGCGAGAGGACCGCCTCCCCCTTCATGGTCCGGTAGCGGACGTTCAGGTCCCCGTAGGTGTAGTTCTTGACGTGGCCCTGGTGAGCCGGCCCCGACGGGTAGGGGTACATGCAAAGGACGTAGGACTTGGGGCGGGTGTCATCCAGGTCGACCTGATAGAGACCGGACTCCTCCCAGATCTTCTGCCACCTGAGCTCAACCTCTTGTACGTCGTACGCCTCTGCCATGGGTCCTCGCCAATAGTCGGATAACGACTCAAATCCTAATTGCCGCAGGTTGGCAACGACGGGGAGGAGCTGCGCTTCGGGAGCGCTATGATCTGTGGGTACCCATTTGGGGGTGTAGCTCAGCTGGAAGAGCACTTGACTGGCAGTCAAGAGGTCGTGGGTTCGAGTCCCATCACCTCCACCAAGGGTTACAGGCTCTT
>JAKAEN010000016.1 GCA_021818355.1 Actinomycetes bacterium
AGGTGAAGCTCTCCATCATCCACCGTGCGGTGGGTGGCATCACCGAGTACGACGTATCGCTGGGCGCAGCCTCCAAGGCGCTGATCATCGGCTTCAACGTGCGTCCGGACCGCCGTGCCCGCGAGGCAGCGGAGGCCCAGCACGTGGAGATCCGAACCTACGAGATCATCTACAAGATGCTCGAGGACATCGAGGCGGCCATGGTGGGCATCCTGGAGCCCGAGTACGAAGAGGTGGTCACGGGCGAGGCCGAGGTCAGGGAGATCTTCCGAGTTCCCCGTGTGGGCGCGGTGGCCGGCTGCTATGTGCAGAACGGCACCATCACCCGCGGCTCCAAGGTGCGCTTCCTGCGCGACGGAGTGGTCATCTGGAAGGGCTCCATCACTTCGCTCCGCCGCTTCAAGGAAGACGTTCGCGAGGTGCAGGCCGGCTTTGAGTGCGGCATCGGCCTCTCGGACTTCCAGGACCTTCGCTCAGGCGACATCATCGAGACCTTCGAGGAGCGGGAGATCCCCCGGAGCTGATCCGGGCTCCCGCCCTCGCACTGATAACCATGCAGAAGCAATCATTCGGCCATCCCTCCTACCCCCGCACCGAGAGAGTCTCGGCGGAGGTGCAACGGGTCCTGGCCCGCACCATCGAGCGCCTTTACGAGCCACCGAAGGCCGAGGACGTCGCCACCGTCACCGCGGTGAGCGTCGATCCCGACCTTCGGCATGCGCGGGTCTATCTCGATCACATCTCCGAGACCCTTGAGCGCTGGCTCGAGGAGAACCGTGGCCGTCTCCAGAGCGAGATCGGCCGCCAGGTGCGTATGAAGCGCACTCCACAGCTCGAATTCACGGCCGACCCGGCAATTCTTGCCGGCACGAAGATCGAGGCCATCATCCGCTCCCTCCACGACGAGGAGAGCGAAGCCGGGCAGGACTGAGCGGGTGGCCGACTCCGGCGTCTTCGGCTTCGCGGTGCTCGACAAGCCCGCGGGCCTGACTTCCAACGCCGCGCTGTCGCGTGTCCGCCGGATTCTTGGCACCAAGCGTGCCGGCCATACCGGCACCTTGGACCCTTTCGCCACCGGAGTCCTGGTCGTAGCGGTGGGGCGTGCCACCCGGCTCATCCCCTTGATCACCGGCGACCGCAAGCGATATCGTGCCGTCCTCTCCTTGGGGGTGGCCACCGACACGCTGGACTCGACCGGCGAAGTGGTTGCCACGGCGGCAGTTCCGGATTACGGTCCCGAGGAGCTGGCGGCGGCGGCGCGTGCTCTCTCGGGCCGGCAGCTGCAAAAGCCGCCGGTCTTCTCGGCCAAGAAGATTGCCGGGGTGCGTGCCCACGACCTCGCCCGGCGCGGGGAGGCTCCCGACCTGGCCCCGGTGGAGGTCGAGATCTACTCCCTGGCCATCTTGCCTGTCCGCAACGACCCCGCCAAGCTGGCCGTCGAGGTCGAATGCTCGAGGGGAACCTACGTCCGCTCGCTCGGGGAGTCCATCGCTGCACACCTGGGCACCGTGGGGCATCTCAGCGAGCTTCGCAGGACCTACTCGGACGGCTTCGACGTCGAGGAGGCGGTGGCGCTGGAGGAATTCTCCGCCGGCAGCCTGCTGCCCCTGGGCCGCGTGCTGGCCGGATTCGCCGTCGGCTTCATCGAAGGGCCGGTACTGGACGCGGCACGGCACGGCCACCCCTTCGAGGCCGTCGCCGCCGGCGTGGAGGACGCGGCGGAGGGCTCGCTGGCGGCCGTTTTCGCCGGCCCTCTCTGTGAGCGCTCCGCTCTGGGCGGCAGGGAGCCGGTGGGCGTCTACCGCCTGCGCTCGGGCCGCCTGGTGCCGGAGATGGTGTTGGCGGGCTGATCCGGCCTCCAGTCCACAGCGGCTCCGCCGTTAGGATCTAGCTGTGAAGATGCACTACCGGAACAGGGAATTCGAGGGCAGATGAAGGTAATCACGCCGGCAAGGCAACTCCCGCTCTCCGCCTCGGCGCTCACCATCGGAACCTTCGACGGGGTCCACAAGGGCCATCGTCATCTTCTGAGCCGTGCCATCGAATTCGGAGCGTCCATGGGGATTCCCTCCGTCGCCGTGACCTTCCACCCCCACCCGGCCTCGATCGTGCGTCCGGAGAGCGCGCCCAAGCTCATCAACTCCTTTGAGGAGCGCCTTTCGCTGTTCGAGGAAGCGGGTGTGGACTTCTGCTACCTGGTCGAGTTCGACCAGGCCCGCGCAAATGAGTCCGCCGAGGATTTCGTGCGTTCCACCCTCGTCGAGGAGCTGGGAGCAAAGGCGGTGGTGGTGGGGCCGGACTTCCGCTTCGGCCATCGGCGCACGGGCGACGTGGAGCTCCTCAGGACCCTTGGGACCAGCCTCGGCTTCGTAGTGGAGGCGGACCCCTTCGTGATGGCCGATGGAAGGCAGGCTGCGCGGCTGCGCAAGGCGCTGGGGCGGGACGACGAAGGCGAGGAGGTGGTCATCTCCTCGACCCTCATCCGCAGCCTGATCGCCAAGGGCGAGGTGGAGCTGGGCAACGAGCTGCTGGGCCGGGATTTCTTCATCACCGGTCTGGTCAATTCGGGGGACGGCAGAGGGGGAGTTGAGCTTGGCTTCCCGACCGCCAACGTCGCCTACTCGCCGACCCGGCTGCTTCCCGCCGACGGTGTCTATGCGGGATGGGTCCGTTTCGGCCTCACAAAGGCCGCCGCGGCCATTTCGGTGGGTACCAGGCCCACCTACTACCCCCAGGGAGGGGACCGGCTGATAGAGGCGTTCGTTCTCGATTTCGCGGGGGACCTCTACGGCAGGGAGATATCGGTCGGATTCCAGCGTTTTCTGCGAGTCCAGGAGGCTTTCTCCACCAGCACCGAGCTTCTGGAGCAGATTGAGCGGGACGTGGAGATGGTCAGGGAGCAATGGCGGTAGCAGAATTCCAGGCAGGCTCTAAGATGTATCCTCCGTATCGGCAAGTGCGCCTCCAGGACGCGACGCTTAAGGTTGGAAATGATTGACAAGAAGGCGATAATCGCAGAGTACGGCAAGAACGAGAGTGACACCGGCTCCCCCGAGGTGCAGGTTGCGCTGCTCAGCGCCCGTATCTCCGGCCTGACCGAGCACTTGCGCACGCACAAGGGCGATCATCACACCCGCCGCGGGCTCATGATGCTGATCGGCCAGCGCCGCAGGCTTCTGGACTATCTGCGCGCCCAGGACGTCGAGCGCTACAGGAGCCTCATCGCGCGTCTCGGTATCCGTCGCTAAGGGCGGACCCGAACGACCGAACCCGGGCCGCAAAGCCCGGGTTTTTGCATTTAAGAGCGAAATTCTTGCAAAAGTGGCAATGCGCAATGCAATGCGAGCCCATAAGCGAGTTTCAGGGTGATAATTTCAGGCTCGGTGGCCCGGGGGAGGCCACCGGGAAGGAATTGACTATGAAAACAGACGAGGGGAGCCACGTAGGCCTTAAGAAAGAGATGTCGCGCCTCGACCTGACAATGGCGGGTCTGGGAGCGATCATCGGGTCTGGATGGCTCTTCGGCGTGCTCTACGCGGCCAACGACGCCGGGCCGGCGGCGGTCATCGCCTGGCTTATCGGCGGCGTGGCGGTCGCATTGATCGGCCTGGTGTATGCCGAACTCTCCGGGATGATCCCCGAGGCCGGTGGAATAGCCCGCTACCCGCACTTCACGCATGGCTCGTTGACGGGCTTCATGATGGGGTGGGCGGCGTTCATCGCTTACGCCACCGTCCCCGCCATCGAGGCCGAGGCAGTGGTCCAGTACGCTGAGCACTACATTCCGAGCTTCGCCAGCAGCACGCTCGCGCGCTTCGTTGCGGAGGCGATACTGCTGGTGATCTTTTTCCTGATCAACTACTACGGGGTCAAGGCATTTGCCAAGACCAACACGGTGGTGACCTCGATCAAGTTCATCATGCCCACCTTGACGGTGCTGGTGTTCCTCTTCGTGGCGCCTCACTGGGGGAACTTCAGCTATCATCCGTCCTCCTCGTCGTTGCCGGGCGGTTTCGCCCCCTTCGGCGTAACCGGGGTATTGAAGGCCGTGGCGCTCTCCGGAGTGGTCTTCGCCTTCCTGGGCTTCCGGCAAGCGGTCGACCTGGCGGGCGAGGCGCGGAATCCTCAGCGTGACGCGCCGCGCGCGATCCTTACCGCTATCGGGATAGCTATCGTGCTGTACGCGGCTCTGCAGGTGGTCTTCATCATCGGCATCCCCGGCACGGATCTTGCCAAGGGCTGGGCGGCGCTGAGCTTCAGCGGACCCTTTGCCCAGGTGGCAAGCGCACTTGGACTCGGCTGGTTGGCGACGCTTCTCTACGCGGACGCGGTGCTCTCACCTGCGGGCACTGGCAACGTTTACCTTGCCTCCACGGCTCGCGTGGTCTACGCACTCGCCAACAACAAGTACCTGCACCCGGTGTTCAGGAAGCTGAACCCGCGCTCCGCGGTTCCCTTCCTGGGCCTGGTGATCACTCTGATCGTGGGGATCCTGGCGCTCCTGCCTTTCCCGACCTGGGAGAGCCTGGTCGGCGTCATCTCCTCCGCGACGGTCTTCACCTATATGATCGGGCCTATCTCGGCCTCGGTTCTTAGGAAGACTCACGACGATGCCCATCGGCCGTTCCGCCTGGGCGGACTTTCGGTGATCTCGCCGCTCGCATTCGTGATCGGCACCCTGATCATCTACTGGACCGGATGGAACATCGACTGGAAGCTGGTGGTGGCGATCCTGGTCGGCAGCGCCATCTATGCGATCGTCGCATCGCGTCCGGGCACGACCCTGGACAAGGTGGACGGGCCTTCGATGAAGAGCGCCGCATGGCTGGTCCTCTACCTGCTCTTCCTGCTTGGTATGACCTACTTCGGCTCCTCGGCTTTCGGGGCGCCCTATAACCACGGCAAGGGCCTGATCGAGTATCCGCTCGATCTGGTGGTCGTGGCGATCGGCGGGTTCGTCTTCTACGCCGCGGGCGTCGCCTCCGGGCGCCGCACCGAGGCGAGCGAAGAGGCGGTCGCCAACGCCGCAACCAACCGTCTGGCAGCCGAAGGCGCATAAATCAACCCCAGGGCGGATCGGCGCCAGAGCGATCCGCCCTGTCCCCGGCAGGCCCGCCGGCTCGGCCACCAGGCCGGCCGCGGGCCCTGTCCATTTGCGCCGAGAGCGCCTATCGGCCCACATCAGGGCCTTTGGCGGCTAAGCTGGCTCCGAACGCATCGTGCGCCATGTGGCGTGGCTTTCCGCTCTGTGCGAAGTCGCACCGTTTTGTTCTGCAGCTGCCAGTTGAGCATGCCTAGGTTCTCCGAGACATGCTCAACTGGGAACTGCAGGGAGAGCCGAAACCGGCCGTGCTGCAGACGTGCGGGCGTTCCATAGCCATGTTCAAGCGCTTGGCCCCCGTGGCCGGGGCGCACGTAAACCTGAGGAAAAATGACAAACCCAATCAAGGTCGAGGCAGCCATTTCAGGCAGCGAAAAGACCATCTCGTTCGAGACCGGCAAGCTCGCCCCCTTGGCGGGCGGCGCCGTGGTCGGCCGGCTCGGCGACACCATGGTTCTCGCCACGGCAGTGGCCGCCAAGGGTGTCCGCGAGGGCATCGACTTCTTTCCGCTCACCGTGGACATCGAGGAGCGCATGTACGCAGCCGGGAAGATCCCCGGCTCCTTCTTCCGCCGCGAGGGCCGGGCTACCGACTTCGCCATCCTGGCAGCCCGCCTGATCGACAGGCCGCTGCGCCCCTGCTTCCCCTCGGACTTCCGTCACGAGGTCCATGTGGTGGGGACCATTCTTGGTGCGGACCAGGAGAACCCCTACGACGTGCTGGCCATCAACGCCGCTTCGGCCGCGCTGATGATCTCAGGCATTCCCTTCCAGGGCCCGGTGGGCGCTGTGCGCATCGCCTACAACGCCGAGGGCCAGTGGACCCCTCACCCCACCTATCAGGAGGGGGACTCGTCCTCCTTCGAACTGGTGGTTGCGGGCCGCGAGGTGACCGAAGGGCCGAACACCGGCGACATAGGCATCATCATGGTCGAGGCAGGTGGCACCGAGTCCTCCTGGGAGAACTACCAGGAAGGCGCTCCCAAGGTGACCGAGGAGGTCATCGCAGAGGGACTGGAGCTGGCCAAGAACTGGATCCGTGAGTCCATCGCCCTGCAGCGCGAGCTCGTGGCCTCTGTCGGCGCGCCCGAGCCGATGCAGTACATCTCGGTATCGGACTACACGCCCGAGGTGGCCGCCCGCGTCGAGGAGCTGGCTCTGGAGGAGCTGCGCTCAGCGAACGCCATCTCGAGCAAGGCCGACCGCCACGCCGCAAACGACGCGATTGCCACCAAGGTGCAGGCGGCCCTGGCCGAGGAGTTCCCGGGTGCTGCCCAGCAGATCAGCCACGTGCTGCGCAAGCTGACCAAGCGCGTCATCCGCGAGCGCATCGTCAACGAGGGCGTCCGCATCGACGGCCGCGATCTCACCACCATCCGTCCGCTCACCGCCGAGGTGGACCTGATCCCGACCGTGCACGGTTCGGGGCTCTTCCAGCGTGGTGAGACGCAGGTACTGAACATCTGCACCCTGGGCATGCCCAAGATGAACCAGATGCTCGACAACCTCGGCGTGGACGAGTTCAAGCGCTACATGCACCACTACAACTTCCCGCCCTTCTCCACCGGCGAGCCTGGCTTCATGCGTGGGCCGAAGCGGCGCGAGATCGGCCACGGCCTCCTCGCCGAGAGGGCGCTGGTGCCGGTCATCCCCAAGCATGAGGAGTTCCCCTACACCCTTCGCCTGGTCTCCGAGGTGCTGGCCTCCAACGGCTCCAGCTCGATGGCCTCGGTCTGCGGTTCGACCCTGTCGCTGATGGACGCAGGTGTTCCGATCAAGGCGCCGGTGGCCGGCATCGCCATGGGCCTCGTCTACCACGACGGTGTCTATCGCACCCTTACCGACATCCTTGGCGACGAGGACTTCTTCGGTGACATGGACTTCAAGGTGGCCGGCACCGCCGACTTCGTCACCGCGCTCCAGCTCGACACCAAGATCGACGGTATTCCGGCCAACGTGCTGGCCCAGGCTCTCTCCCAGGCCAAGACGGCCCGCCTCGTGGTGCTGGATGTCCTGCACTCGGCGATCCCCGCTCCTCGCCCCGAGCTGAGCCGCAACGCTCCCAAGATCGTGACCTTCGAGATCCCGCTGGACAAGATGGGAGAGGTGATCGGGCCCAAGGGCAAGGTCATCAACGCCATCCAGCAGGAGACCGGCACCGACATCAGCCTGGACGAGGCCGAGGGCATCGCCACCGTCACCATCGGCGGCAAGGAGACCGAGGCGGTCGAGGCTGCACGCCAGCGCATCGACCTCATCCTCAACCCGCCGAGCGCCGAGGTCGGAGCGATCTACACCGGCAAGGTGGTCGGGATCGCGAAGTTCGGCGCATTCGTGAACATCCTCCCGGGCCGCGACGGCCTGCTGCACATCTCCAAGATCGGCGGCGGAAAGCGGATCGAGAGGGTGGAGGACGTGCTCATGCTGGGCCAAGAGCTGACCGTCGTGGTCGACGACATCGACCCGGCCGGCAAGCTCTCCCTCTCGCTCGTCAAGGAGGCCACCGAGGCCGAGGGTGACGAAGGCGACGAAGGCGACGAGGTGGAGCGCCCGCGCGGCGAAGAGGTCCTCTCCTTCGAGGACGCCTTCGAGAACGAGCTGCTCGAGGAGTACGGAGATCTCGGCCCCGGGGCCGAGGGTGGCCGTGGCGAGCGGAGTGCGGCACGCCCGCGGCGCAATCGCCCGCGGCGTGAGGGACGGCGCTAGCCGCAATAACGCCCCGGCGGGGCGGTAATCGGCACGAGGCATGGGGGCGAGATGGCTGAGACGAGGGTAGCGGTCTTCGGAGCCGGCGGCAAGATGGGCAGAACAGTCTGTCGAGCCGTCATGGACGATCCGGAGCTGCAACTCTCGGCAGCGCTCGACCCCCGCCTCGCGGGAATCGACCTCGCTCAGGCCACCGGCATCAACGGCACGGGGATGCAGATCATCTCCTCCCCGGAGAGCCTGGCCCCGGGCAGCGTGGACGTCGCCGTCGACTTCACGCGAGCCGAGGCGGCGGTGGCCAATGCGATCTATTGCGCGGGTGCGGGGATACATGCCGTGATCGGCACCACCGGCATCAGCGAGCACGAGTTGGCCAGGATCGAAGAGGCCTTCGCCAACTCCTCGGCCAACTGCATAATCGCCGCCAACTTCGCCATTGGCGCGGTGCTGATGATGAAGTTCGCGGAGATGGCGGCGCCGTTTTTCGAGACCATCGAGGTGGTGGAGCTTCACCACGAGAACAAGGTGGATGCCCCGAGCGGGACTGCGCTCACCACCGCCAAGCGCATGGTCGAGGCGCGCAAGGGGGAGCCTTTGCTGAGCGACCCCACCACCTCGCTGCTGGAGGGCGCGCGAGGCTATGAGCTGCCCGGGGGAGTGCGCCTACACTCGCTGAGAATGAAGGGCATGATGGCGCATCAGGAGGTGCTGCTCGGGACGACCGGGCAGACTCTGACCATCCGCCACGACTCCTATGACCGCAGCTCCTTCATGCCGGGAGTGCTGATGGCGGTCAAGGCGATCCACGACTTTCCTGGCGTGACCGTGGGGCTCGACCCTATCGTGGATGCCAGGCTACGCTTCTGAACTCCGTTCAACGGAAAGATCCTGGAGGGCACCATGGGAACTGCCGCCGACCTGTTCGGCCCGGTCGTCACTGCAATGGTGACGGCATTTGACGGTGAGGGCGGTCTCGACATCGAAAAGACGGTGCGCATTGCCCGCTTCCTCCAGTCCCAGGGCAACACCGCCCTGGTCCTGACCGGCACCACCGGCGAGGCGTCGACGCTGACCGACGACGAGAAGATCGCGGTCTGGGAGGCGGTGTCGGCGGCCGTGACCATTCCGGTGATCGCGGGTTCCGGCTCCAACGACACGGCACACTCCGTGCACATGACGGCCTCGGCCGAGCGCGCGGGCGCGGCGGGGATCCTCGCCGTCGCCCCTTACTACAACCGTCCCGCCCAGTCCGGGATCGCGGGGCACTTCCGCGCGGTTGCCGGAGCCACCAAGCTTCCGGTGGTTCTTTACGACATTCCTGTGCGCACAGGGCGCAAGGTGGCGGCTGACACCATCGTGGCGCTCGCGGGCGAGCTCCACAACCTGGTGGCCCTCAAGGACGCCGCCGGCAGTCCGGCGGCCACCGCGGAGCTCCTCGGGCAGGCGAAGGCGGGATTCGACGTCTACTCGGGCGACGATTCGCTGACCCTCCCCTTGCTTTCCGTCGGTGCCGTGGGCGTGATCGGCGTGGCTACTCACTGGGCGACGCCCTTCTTCGCGGCGATGGTCGAGAGCTTCTTCGCCGGCGACGTGGCCCGGGCGGCCGAGATCAATCGCGCCCTGGTGCCCTCATACAATTTCGAGACCTCGGAGGCGGCGCCGAACCCGGTGCCCACCAAGGCCATGATGGACCAGCTGGGCTACGCGGCCGGGGATTGCCGGCTGCCGCTTGGCAAGGGGCCCGACTGGCTCGCCGACAAGGCGGCAGGAGTCCTGTCCGGCCTTGCTGACGCTGCCTCCGAGCTGAACATAAAGGCGGCTTCTTGAGTCCCGAGACAAAGACATCCGACAACGACAATCTGAAGGTCGTCTTCCTGGGCGGCCTGGGCGAGATCGGCAGGAACTGCGCCGCACTCGAGCTCGATGGTGAAATATTGATCATCGACTGCGGGCTCATGTTCCCTACCCTGGAAACCCCAGGGATCGATCTCATCCTGCCCGACTTCGAGTACCTGCAGGAGAACGCCGACAGGGTTGTGGGCGTGGCGGTCACGCACGGCCACGAGGACCACATCGGTGCTCTGCCCTACCTGCTCAGGGAGATGCCCCTGAAGATCTGGGGTTCGCAGCTCGCCCTCTCCCTTGCGCGTTCACGGATCGAGGAGGCGGGCCTGCTGGGGCGTGCCGAAATGATTCCCGTGGAGGACGGCGACGTGGTCGAGGCAGGCGCGTTCAGCGTCGAGTTCATTCCCGTCACTCACTCCGTGCCTGACGCCCACGCGCTGGCTATACGCACCCGGTTCGGCACCATCGTGCACACCGGTGACTTCAAGTTCGACCTGAGCCCGGTGGACGGCCGCCTTCCCGACATCGGCAGGATGGCCCAGATCGCCCGGACCGAAGGCATCCGCCTCCTGCTCGGCGACTCCACCAATGCCGAGGAGGAGGGCCACTCCCAGTCCGAGTCGAGCGTGGGCGAGGTCCTGGACCAGATCATGCCCAGGTACAAGGGCAAAAGGGTCGTGGTGACCTGCTTCGCCTCCCACATACACCGCATCCAGCAGATCGCCGACGCCGCCATCGACTCCGGGCGGATGATCTTCCCTCTCGGCCGCTCGATGGGACGCAACATCGCGCTGGCGCGCAACCTGGGGCTGCTCGACATTCCCGAACAGCACCTGGACGAGATCGAGAAGGTATCCCAGTACCCGGACGACAAGGTCTGCGTGATCTCGACCGGGAGCCAAGGGGAGCCTCTTTCGGCGCTCAGCCTGATGGCGGCCAACGAGAACCGCTTTCTCAAGCTCTCCGGCCGCGATGTCGTGATCATCTCCGCCGACATCATCCCCGGCAACGAATCGGCGGTCGGCAAGGTCATCAACGGCCTGCATCGGCGCGGCGCCGAGGTGGTTCATGCCGGCATCGCCAGGGTGCACACCTCCGGCCACGCCAAGCGGGACGAGTTGCGTCTCCTGCACTCGGTCTGCCAGCCCGAGTCGTTCATCCCCGTTCACGGCGAGTTCCGCCACCTGTCGAGCCACGCCGCTCTGGCCGTGGAGATGGGCATGGACCATGATCAGGTGATCGTGGCCATGGACGGCGACGTTGTCGAGGTGGGGAAGGGGACCTTCGCCAAGCGCGGCAGGGTGAGTGCCAACTATCTCTACGTGGACGGAGCGGTGGGAGGAATCTCCAAGGGCGTGCTGCGTGACCGCAGGACGCTGGCATCCGAGGGCGTGGTCATCGTGGTTGTGGCGCTCGAGGCCGGGACCGGCGCGGTGATCACCGGACCGGAAATCATCACGCGCGGCTGGGCTCACCACGCCGACGACGAGCACGAGATGGTGGAGCAGCTCTTGGGCGACCTGGGCGATGCCGTCCTGCGCGCCATCGGCACCGCGGTCTCCGAGGGTGCTCCGGACTCCGAGACCGTGGCCCGCCACATACGCAAAGCGGCGGCGAAGCTTATCGAGAAGCGCACCAACATGCGGCCCATGGTCATACCGGTGGTCACCGAGATCTGATCACAGGCAGCCCGGCAGTGGCGGGCGGCGGGGTAGCGTTGGTGACAAGGCTGTAATTCCGCCTCTTGCCCGAGGCACGGAACTGGTACCGTGGGAGGTGTGACGCTGTCCAGCAGGGGCACATCCAAGCGCAGCACGCCGCGCAGCTCCACCAAGGGCCGTTCCAAGCCCACGTCGGGAGCTTCGTCCAAGCGCCGGGGCCAGGCGGCTCCGGAGGCCAAGCCGGTGGCCCGCGACCATCAGGCGGACCTCGCCGGACTGGTCTTGCTCGGCCTGGCCGCCATCTTCGCCCTTTCGTTCCTTGGAGTGCTGGGGGCGGTGGGCAAGGCTATCGACGGCGCCATGGCCTACCTTTTCGGCCCGGTCCGCCTGGCCGGATACCTCCTTCTCGCCGCGATGAGCGTCTTCATGCTGCTCGACCAGCGCGCGCGTCTGCCGCGGCGCTTCCGCCTCTCCGCGACCCTCGGGCTTTGGGCGCTGGCCGCCGAGGTGGCGGGCTGGACCAGCGCGGGACGGAGCGCATCGATGGCCGCACGCGGGGGAGCTCTCGGGCACTACACCTACGCCGGGCTGGCTTCCGCTCTCTCCTCCGGCGGGTCCAAGCTGGTGCTGGGCCTGGCTGCGCTGGCCTTCTTTGCCGATGCCCTCGGGCACTCGCCGATCCGGCTGGTGCGCAGGGCGCGGGGGCCGCTCTTGGAATCCATCGCCGGCCGGCGCGACCAGCGTGCCGTGGCACGGCGCGAGCGCGATTCCGCCGTGGACGATCCCGGAGAGGTGGCACCGGGCTTTCTCGATCGCTTCGCTGAGCCCGTCTACCACCCGGAGCCGCCTGCCATGGAAGCGGATGAGCCCGCCGAAGACGAGCCCGAGGAGGTCATCGGGGAGGAGCACTTCGCAACCGGGGCCCAGGCCGCGGAGGAGCCGGCGCCGACCGAGGCCGTGCCCGCGGCTCCTGAAGGCGGCAAGGTCGCATGGAAGCTTCCCGCGCCCACTCTGCTCAAGCGCTCGGTCAGCCGTTCCCTCGACAAGGACGAGCTGTGGCGGCGCGGCAAGGTGCTTTCCGAGGCGCTAGCCACCCACAAGGTCGAGACGTCGCTGGTGGGAATGACGGTCGGGCCGACCGTGACGCGTTATGAACTCGAACTCGGCTCGGGTGTGAAGGTGGCCCGGGTCACCTCGTTGCACAAGGACATCGCCTACGCCATGGCCGCCGCCGACGTGCGCATCCTGGCGCCAATCCCCGGGCGAAGCGCCATCGGCGTCGAGGTTCCCAATCACAAGCGGGTGGTCGTCGCCCTGGCCGACGTCCTCCACTCTCCCGAGGCTGATGCCAACCAGCATCCACTGGCGGTCGCGGCCGGGCGCGACATCTCCGGCAAGCCGGTGCTCATCAACCTGGCCGAGATGCCTCACATACTCATCGCCGGCGCCACGGGATCCGGCAAGTCCTCCTGCCTCAACTCCGTCCTCACCTCCATACTCATGCGCTCCACCCCCGAGCAGGTGCGCCTGATCCTGGTGGACCCCAAGCGGGTCGAGCTCGGCCAGTACAACGGCGTCCCGCACCTCCTCACACCGGTTGTGACAAATCCCAAGAAGGCGGCCAACGCGCTGGCCTGGGCGGTCAAGGAGATGGAGCGCCGCTACGACATGCTCTCCGAGCTGGGAGCGCGTGACATCTACGGCTACAACCAGATCGTCGAGAACATGGGCGCGGACGACCTGCCTGCCGAGTTGGCGGGCGAGGTGGAGGTCGAGTCGGGCCCGGCCCCGCTCTTCGACCAGAGCCCCGAGCCGCGCTATTCGCGCCTGCCCTTCATCCTGGTGGTGGTGGATGAGCTCAACGACCTGATGATGGTGGCCGCCCGCGATGTCGAGGAGTCGATCTGCCGTATCGCACAGATGGCCAGGGCGGTGGGAATCCACCTGGTCATCGCGACCCAGCGCCCCAGCGTGGACGTGATCACCGGCCTTATCAAGGCCAACATCCCCTCGCGGATGGCCTTTTCCGTCTCCTCTCTGGCCGACTCGAGGGTCATCCTCGACCAGCCGGGCGCCGAACGCCTGGTTGGCAAAGGGGACATGCTCTTCCTGGGCGCCTCGTCCTCCCATCCCCAGCGCATTCAGGCCCCCTGGGTCTCCGAGGAGGAGGTGCGCAAGGTGGTGGCCTCCTGGGTTCGCCAGGGCAAGGCGAGCTACCTGGGCGAGTTCAGCAGCAGCGACGCGCCCGCAGAGGCCGAGACCCAGCCCGAGGAGGAGGACGAGCTCTTCCAGGCGGCCATGGAGCTGGTGGTCAATTCCCAGCTGGGATCGACCTCGATGCTGCAGCGCAAGCTGAAAGTGGGCTTCTCCAGAGCGGGCCGGCTGATGGATCTACTGGAACGGCACGGCGTGGTCGGGCCCCTGGAGGGGTCCAAGCCCCGGGTCGTGCTGATGAGCAAGGAGGAACTCGAGAACTACCTCGAGTCCCACGGCTGAAGCGTAGCCCCAGGCCGGGGCGCGCTCCGAACCGCCGGCACCGGCACCCATTAGCCTGTACCTGTCCGCCAGCGCCCGAGCCATCGGTTCGCGGTGAAGGCATCTCAGGTCGCCCCGAAAAACGAGCAAAAGGAACACTGTCATGCCACGCAACGACTCATGGCTGCCGCGCGAGCGTTTGAGCGGGCGGGGCGGCTATTACCGCCGTGACCGCTCGGGCGGGCTGCGCCGGGCCGCGACCGTGATTCTTGTGATAGTCGTCCTCGCTCTGATCGGCTCGGTGATCCAGCTACTGCGCAAGCCGCCGTTGCCGACCGCGGCCATCTCCATGCCCACCTCGTCGGTCATCCCGGGATCGCTACCCTCGCTTCCCTGGCCCAGCCAGGGAGCGGCCGACGTGGGGGTACTGGGAATCGGGTCCACCGGCAACCACGGCCAGGCGGCGCCCATCGGACTGGCCTCTGTGGCCAAGATGGTCTCGGCGCTGGTGATTGTTCACGACCACCCGCTTACTCCGGGCAAGAGTGGGCCGACGATCACCGTCAGTGCCGCTGATGTGGCCAACTACCAGTCGATGCTGGCGGCCCAGGACTCCGTGATGGCCGTCGTCCAGGGTGAGCAGCTGAGCGAGTACCAGGCCTTGCAGGCGATGCTGATCCCCTCCGCAGACAACGTGGCAAACCTGATGGCCCAATGGGACGCGGGTTCGGTCAGCGCCTTCGTGGCCAAGATGAACGACATGGCCAAGTCGCTGGGCATGACCAACACCATCTACAAGGATCCTTCCGGTCTGGATTCCGGAACCGCGGGAACCGCACCGGACCAGCTCAAAGCGGAGGCGGCGGTGCTCAGCAACCCGGTGCTGGCTCAGATCGTGGCCATGCCCCAGGCGACTCTTCCGGTGGCCGGGGTGGTCTACAACGTGAACGCCCTGGTCGGCCACGACGGGATCACCGGAGTCAAGACCGGCTCCACGCCTGCCGGCGGGAACTTCGCCTTCTCGGGAACCGTGTCGCTGCCCTCCTCCAGCGCCCTGCCATCCTCCATCACCTCCAATCCCACCGTGATCGGCGTCATCTTGGGCCAGCAGGGCTACACGCCCCTCCCGACCGCCCTCTCTGCCGGGCAGACCCTGCTTGATGCCTTCCGCTCGGTCCCCAAGCTCTATCCCGTGCTCAAGTCCGGCCAAACGGTGGGGGTGGTCACCGCCCCCGGCCAGGCGCCGGTGGATGCCGTCGCCGCCAACGGAGTGCAGCTGGTGGCCTGGCCCGGGCTGCAGGTCGCCTACAAGCTCGAGCTTGCGCCCAAGTTGCCGGCATCGTTCCCCGCGGGATATCGCATCGGCTCGGTGGTGGTTACGCTGGGGCAGGAGCGCGCCGTCGTTCCGGTGACCGCATCCGCCGCGGTGACCGCTCCGGGGCTGGGCTGGAAGCTCAGGAGGCTCTGATGGCCTCTCGCCGGCGCTCGCTTCGGAGGACGCATCGGTGAAGGTAAGGGTTCCGGCATCCAGCGCAAATCTCGGCCCGGGGTACGACACCCTCGGCCTGGCGCTTTCCTTGTACGTGACCGTGGAGATCAGGGAGGCCGACCGCCTGAGCGTGATCTCCAGGGGGGAAGGCGCGGGCCTGCCCATCGACGAGGATCACTTGGCCGTCTCAGTGGCCAGGAGCGTGGCGGGACATGCCAACCTGGCCATCACCATCGACTCCGAGATACCCTTGGCACGAGGCCTGGGCTCTTCGGCCGCCCTGGCCGTCGCGGTGGCGGCGGCGGCGGGTGCCTATGACGCCTTCGTAGTCGCGAGCGACGTGGACGGGCATTGTGAGAACGCCGGGGCGAGCTATCTTGGCGGCCTGGTGGCAGGTGCACGGGTGGAGGACGGATGGGAGGTGGTCTCCCTTCCGATCGATCCCCGGCTCTCGGCGGTGGTCATCATTCCCGAAGCCGAGCTTCCGACCAAGGACGCCCGCGCAGCGGTCCCCAAGGCGATCCCCACCGAGGACGCCGTCTTCAATCTTCAGCGCATGGCCATGCTGCTGGCCGGGCTGGCCGACCTGGATCGGCTCAACCCGGAGTGGGGGCTGGACCGCATCCACGAGCCCGCTCGGGAGCAGATCTTCCCCTTGGCGCGTACCTTGAAGGAGCTTCTGCTGGACAGCGGGGCGCGAATTGCCACCTGGTCCGGCGCGGGAAGCAGCGTGATAGGGATCTTCGAGCGCGAGGAGGCCCATCAGCGCGCCGAGGCGATGGGAGGCCTGCTCGCCGGCGCCGGCATCGCCGCGCGCGCCTTGCCCCTGGAGGTGGATCGTGAGGGGCTGGTAGTCCTGGACGACGCGCAGTGAAGCCGACCATCTGGATCGAGACCCTCGGCTGTGCCAAGAACGAGGTCGACTCGGACAAGGTCGCCTTCCGCGCCGCCACCGCCGGAATCGGACGAGCCAGGTCGCTGGCCAGCGCGGACCTGGTGGTCGTCAACACCTGCGCATTCATCGAGAGCGCGCGCGAGGAGTCCATCGCAGCGGTCCTGGACGCGCTCGAGGCCAAGAAGGACGGCGCCAAAGTGGTCGTGACCGGCTGCATGGCCGAGCGCTACCAGGGCGAGCTGGCGGAGGCGCTGCCCGAAGTCGACGTCGTGGCGGGCTTCGAGCAGGATTTCGTCGGCGAGTTCGCCGCGGAGGCCGGAGTGGCCCTCTCTCTCGGTCCGACCCGGCGCAGGCGTCTGCCGGTGATGGATCTTGAGGCGAGCTACGACCTTCTCAACCTGCCGGCGGGACCCTCCAAGCGCCCGTTCGCCTATTTGAAGGCGGCCGAAGGTTGCGACCGAAAGTGCGGCTTCTGCGCCATCCCCTCCTTCCGGGGACGCCAGCGCAGCCGTGGGATCGAGGATCTCGTCGCCGAAGCGCGGACGCTCGGCTCCAAGGAGATCGTGGTGGTGGCCCAGGATCTGGCCAGCTACGGCAAGGATCTCTACGGCAGCAAGCGCCTGGTCGAGTTGATGGGCCGCCTCGAGGAGGTCGCGCACTGGATTCGCCTGGTCTACGTCTATCCCAGTGAACTCACCGACGAGCTGATCGACGCGGTGGGGGGATCCCGGGTTCGCTACTTCGATCTCTCGCTCCAGCACGTCTCGCGCCCTCTGCTTCGCCGCATGCGCCGGCCGGGTGGAGCGGAGAGCTATTTACGCAAGATCGACTCCATTCGCGGGAGGTATCCGGACGCGGTCTTCCGTTCCAACTTCATCGTCGGCTATCCGGGTGAGAGCGAGGAGGATCACGACGCCCTCCTCGACTTCCTGGAACGCGCCCGGCTGGACTGGGTAGCCTTCTTCCCGTACTCTCGCGAGGCGGGCACCTACGCGGATGGCCTCGACGGGCACGTTGCGCCCGCGCTGGCCGCCGAAAGACTGGCCGAAGCCGCCGAGGTCGCCGACCGCATAAGCCTGCTGAGGCGCGCAGCCCAGGTGGAGAGGGATCTCGAGGTGATCGTCCAGCGCCGGGGTGAGGCAAGATCGTACATGGAAGCTCCCGAGATCGACGGTCTGATTCGCGTTCCCGACGAACTGCAGGTCGGCGGACTTTACAATGTAAGGGTGTCAGCTACTGACGGCATCGACCTGATCGCCGCGCCGACCTTCTAGACGGGACAGGATTGAGCAGCTCGACCTTCGGACCTACCGCGATTGCCACTCCGGCCAACCTGGTGACCGCCGCGCGCGTGGCCATGACGCCCGTCATCGCCATGCTCGTCCTGGAGCACGGGACCACCGCGGTTGGTGCCGCTCTCTGGGTGATCGTGTCGTTGACCGACAAGGCGGATGGCTGGCTGGCGCGGCGCCAAGGAGCCACTCGGTCCGGAGCCTTCCTCGACCCGCTCGCGGACAAGATACTCGTCTTCGGTGTGCTGGCCGCGATGGTGGTCAAGGCCGAGGTGTGGTGGGTGCCGGTGGCCATCATGGGAGCCCGGGAGATATGGATGTCCTGGCACCGTACTCGCCTCGCTAGGCGCGGAATCTCCGTCCCGGCCCGGCCGCTCGGCAAGCTCAAGACGTTCTTCCAGATGGTGGCGATCATGGCCATCATCACGCCGGGAATCGATGCGGTCCGCGCGCCACTGTCGGTTCCGCTGATCTGGATTGCGACCGCCCTGGCGCTTGTTTCCGGGTACTACTACTACATCGACGGCCGCCGTTCCGCTTTGGTTTGACCGCCTGTGGCCGGGATTGGGGCCAAGCACTTGATTGGCGAGCACCAAGGGCCGGAGGAGAAATGAACCGCCCTGCCTGCTCAGGTCGAGGGGAAACCGATGCCTGAGCGCCCGCCTTCCGCCTTCTCTTCGGTGCTCGGCGATCCGGAGGCGCGCCTGTTCAAGCCGGCTCGGCCGACCGGCACCGGCGTTGTTGTGTTGGCAGGCTCGAGCGGTCGGGTCGACGCGGCGCGTGCGGAGCTTCTCAGCAGGCACGGCGCGCTTGCCTTGGCCATGCGTTGGTTCGGGGGTCCCGGACAGCAACCGGGGCCCTTCGAGGTGCCTCTGGAGCTGTTCTCCCAAGCCGTTGACGCGCTTGGCTCGGAGTGCGACCACGTTGCTCTGATGGGGACCTCTTTCGGGGCCGAGGCCTCGTTGCTCGCCGGCCGCGACCAGCGCATCTCGGCGACTGTCGCGTTCGCGCCATCGTCGGTCGTCTGGGGCGCATGGAACGGGGATCATTTCACCTCGCACTGGACTGCAGGCGGCGAAGCGCTTCCGTTCGTTCCCTTCCTTCCGGATTGGGAGCCGGACGGGGACCCGCCCAGCTATCTGAGCCTCTACCAACTCAGCCTGGCTGAGGACGAGGGCGCCGCGCTGCGGGCCGCGATACCCGTTGAGAACATCTCCGGGGAAGTTGTCCTTGTGGCGGGTGGCGATGACCGGGTCTGGCCCTCCACGGACTTTGCGATGCGCATTGCGCGCCGTCGCTCTGAGAACGGGCTCGAAACCGTCGTGGTGTCCGGAGAGGACGCCGGCCACCGCACAATCCTGCCGGGGGAGCAGGCCGTCGAAGTAGGAATGCGAATGGCCCGCGGCGGAAGTGTTGAGGCCGACAGCGAACTGGGAAGACGCGCATGGCCCTCGATCGCCGCCGCACTCCGGCTGAACGAAGCCACAAATTGACCAACAACGCCGCCGCTACAACGACAGGTGGCGGCCACCGGCACGTCGCACGCGGCGCCACTCAGCGCGAGGTCGCCATCGAGCGCTGATGCCGGCCTGGCGGCGGCACGGGCGCTGCTCGCCTTCACCCACGCCGGGCGCTCGAACCCCGGCGCCTTGAGCCGCGCGAACGCGCCCGTCAGGGTGGTGCTTGCCCCACACGCCGTGCCCTCGAGCCTCGACGCGCTCTCGTCAATGACGGACCTAGGCTTCACACTGAAGAGGAACCTTCCCAACTTAGGTTCCCGGGGAAAGTGATCCCGTGCCGCTGCCCACCCCTACGCTCGACACCCCGCGCCTTAGGCTGCGCCCCTTCGAAGACGCCGATGCGGGCGACCTCTTCGCTCTGCACAGCAGCGCCTATGTGCTGCGCTATTGGGATGCGCCACCGTGGAAGGAACGCGCGCGCGCCGAGGGGTTCATAGCGGCATGCAGGCAGATGGCGGAGGAGGGTAGCGGTGCGCGCCTGGCGGTGGAACGTGCCCGCGATGGAGTCTTCATCGGCTGGTGCAGCCTCAGGCAGTGGGATCCCGTCTACCGCAGCGCGTCGCTCGGTTACTGCTTCGACGACGCGGCCTGGGGCCACGGATATGCGACGGAGGCGTCGCGCGCTTTGTTGACGTGGGCCTTCGAAACCTTGGACCTGAACCGCGTCGAGGCCGAGACCGACACGCGCAACCTGGCTTCGGCGCGGGTGTTGGAGAAGCTCGGCTTCATGCGCGAAGGGACTTTGCGGGAAAACTGCATCGTGAGCGGCGAGGTCTCCGACTCATGGATATACGGGCTGATCAGGCGGGAGTGGCGCCCATAGTTCGGTGCGACGCCGGGGCGTGCTCGCGGCCTGGAACAAGCCTCACGCTGTTAGTTAGTATCGTCTTTGGCCCGGTGGTCGAGCTCGCCCGGCCGTGGTATCGGAGGTGATCCATGCGGGTCGAGATAGTTGCGGTCGGAACCGAAATGCTTCTCGGGCAGATTGTCGACACCAATTCGACCGAGATTTCGGCCAAGTTGGCCGAAGCCGGCATCGACTGCTATTACCAGACGCGCGTGGGGGACAACCTGGAGCGGATAAAGCTGGTGCTCCGGGAAGCGCTCGCCCGCAACGATGGGGTGATCGTTTGCGGAGGGCTCGGCCCTACCCAGGATGACATAACCCGGGAGGCGATTGCCCAGGTCATGGGTGTCGAGCTCGTTTTTCATCAGGAGATCGCCGACAGGATCGCCGCCCAGTTCGCGGGCCGTGGGCGGGAGATGAGTTCCAACAACCTCCGCCAGGCCGAGGTTCCTTTCGGAGGCGAGGTGATCACCCAGGTGCGGGGGACCGCCCCCGGCCTGATCTGCCCGGTTGGGCAAAAGGTCATCTACGCGCTCCCCGGCGTCCCGTACGAGATGATCGAGATGCTGGAGCGGGCCGTCGTCCCCGACCTGCTGCGGCGGAGTGGCGAGGAGGCCACCATACTCTCGCGGGTGATAAGGACCTGGGGGCTGGCCGAGTCGACGCTCGCCGAAAGGCTGGATCCGGTCTTCGAGCACATAGAGGCCTCGGGCGATCCGATCACGCTCGCCTTCCTGGCCAGCGGGATCGAAGGGATCAAAGCGCGCCTGACGGCCAAGGGGTCCCGCGCATCGGATCTCAGGGAGCTTGTCTCGAGGTACGAAAAGGAAGTCATGTCCCTGGTGGGGGACCATGTGTTCGGCTTCGACGAGGTCAACATGGAGGCGGCGGTAGGGCGGCGCCTGCAGGAGCGTGGGCTCACGCTGGCGGTGGCGGAGTCTCTCACCGGGGGGCTGGTTGCCAGCAGGCTGGTCGGCGTGGCCGGCGCCTCGGCCTGGTTCAAGGGCGGAGTGGTCAGTTACGCGAGCTCGGTCAAGTTCGAGGTGTTGGGCGTTCCCGAGGGTGAGGTGGTCTCCGAACCGGCCGCCCTGGCCATGGCGGCGGGAGTGAGGGAGTTGCTTCATTCCGATGTGGGCCTCGCCTTCACCGGAGTCGCCGGCCCGGGCAGCCAGGAAGGGCATGCCGCCGGCACAGTGTTCGTCGGCATCGATGCCGGCCCGCTTGGCACCCGGGCGGCGGCGCTCAGGGTTCCCGGCGACCGTGAGCGGATCAGGCAGTTCTCCGCCATCTCGGGCCTGGATCTCCTGAGGCGATTCCTCTCCTGAACCTTCCCGCCGGGGGCGGAAATCAGTCGAACACTTGTTCTATAGTGTGCTAGTATCGAAGCAATCACAGGCTTGTGATTCACGGTCACAGCATCGGTGTAGATTTCGCTGTAAAGGTGCTCCGCGGTTAGGCGGGATGGCGATGGAAGGCAGTGGCGCCATGGCGGCAAAGGCAAGCAAGCCCTCGGGCGAGGGGATCGACAAGACCAAGGCTCTGGAGATGGCCATCAGCCAGATCGAGCGGCAGTTTGGCAAAGGGTCGATCATGCGCATGGGTGAGAGCCCGCAGATGGCGGTGGAGTCGATCTCCACCGGAGCTATGGCTCTCGACCTGGCTCTGGGGGTCGGCGGCCTGCCTCGAGGCCGCGTGGTGGAGGTCTTCGGACCGGAGTCCTCGGGCAAGTCGACTCTGGCGCTGCACGTGGTGGCCGAAGCCCAGCGGCAGGGTGGCACCTGTGCCTACATCGACGCCGAGCACGCGCTCGACCCCGTCTATGCCAAGGCGATCGGGGTCGACATCGAT
>JAKAEN010000234.1 GCA_021818355.1 Actinomycetes bacterium
GCCGATCCGGTGGCGGTGGACGCCACCACCCACCGCTTCGAGAGGAGCCTGCATTCCACGCTGCTGGGTCCGAAGTCCAGCCACCTTCAGAGCTGGCTGGCACGCTCCCCCGCCGCCGATCCGGCCTCCATCTCCTGCCCGCTGCTGGTGATCCAGGGGAGCGAGGACAAGGTGGTCCCGGCGGCCAGCGTGCAGCCGATGGTGGAGGCGCTCCTCGAGCTGGGAAGGGACGTCGACTATCTGCTCCTGGAGGGTGAGGGGCACAGCTTCAGGCTGGCCGGATCCTCCGAGCGCGAGCTGGCGGCCACGGTAACGTTCCTGGACCGCGTGGCCCCTTGGCCGGCGCCGGCCGAGGGGGGAGAACTCACTCCTCCGAGCTGATCTGCTCGAGCTCGAGCCCCCCGGTCTCCGGGAACCAGGTGAACAGGATCGGCACCAGCGCCAGCATCCCGAAGAAGAGGAGTGCCACCGAGCTCCCCAGGGAGATGCGCGAGCTGAAGTACCCCACAAAGAGCACCCCCACGATGCTCCCCACTCGGGAGGCGGCGGTGACGATGCCCCCACCCAGTCCCCGGGCCCGGGTCTGGAACATCTCGGTCTGATAGACGCCGAGGCTCGGGACTATGGCGGTAACCGCGGTGGAGCCGATCACGGTGGTGATCCAGAGCCACAGGCCGCCGGTGGCGAAGCCGAGGGCCACGCCGCCCCCTCCGATGATGATGGCGGCGGCCGCCACCACCCTGCGCCCCTTGGTCTCCGACAGCCGGCTCCCGAGCGCCAGGCCGAGTGCACCGGGGATGTTGGTGAGGATGACGAAGAGCCCGATCAGCGCGGCCGAGAAGTGCCTCTCCACCCGCAGGTACTCGTTGCGGAACTGGGTGGTGGGGATGAGGAAGGCGTTGACGGCGAAGGCGGCTACCGAGAGTACGAAGACCCTCGATCCCGAGAGCGAGATGCGCCGGCGCTCCTTGGGCACCTCCACCACGGCGTGGCGGAAGCGCTCGCTGTCGTGCAGCAGGTAGGTGAGCCTGACTCCCCAAGCGCCCATGGGGATTCCGATCAGATAGAGGATGCGCCAGGAGCCGAGGGAGATCCCGGCGATGGGGAGCAGGGCGTCGCACAGCCCCGCACCGAAGGCCGCGCCCACCACCAGCGATCCGATCGCCCAGGCCCTCTGGCGCGGAGCCACGATCTCGGCCGCCAGCACGGTCACCAATACGCCGGCGGCGGCGGTGGTCCCCTTGGCCAGCACCTGCAGCACCGCCAGCACCTCCATGCCAGGGCTGGCCGCCGAAAGCGCGGTGAGCACCGCCCCGATCAGCACCGAGATGCGGACCATCTTCACCCGCCCGAGCCGGTTGGCCAGTGCCAGGAGCAGGAATCCGGGAAGGATGTCGAAGCGGCTGACCAGCAGCACCCAGGCCTGGGAGGAGACTCCCGCCGAGAACTCCCGGGCCGTGAAGGTGAGGGTCTGACCGAGCAGGGTGGCGTAGTAGGCGGTGGAGACCGAGACCATGACGATGGTGGCCAACTGCCGGGCCGAATCCGACTCCAGCGGATCCGGAGGCAGCCAGCGGGGTATCTGCACCCGGGCGGATCTGGTGCGGAGCACCCGGCGCAGCGCCAAGGCGACCACCGGGCCGAATCCGGCCAGCGAGGCACTGTAGGTCACCCGCTGGCGCACCTTCAGCATCCCGTTCTCGCCCTCTTCGGCGCTGATTTCGCGTTCGTATCCGGAGAGCATCCCCCGCTCGAGGAGGTAGCGCCCGGGCCGCCCGGGATCCCGCCTCTCCTCGACCAGGCCGGTGCGGGGACGGGACAGCTCGCCATAGTCCTCGGGGCTGAGGCTGAACTCGTCTACAAGGGTGGTGGGGCGGGACATATCGGCCTGCAATCCGGCTGGGTGTGCTGGAGGGCGATTCTATGGGCGGCCACGGGAAGGAGACCCGCCCCTCCGGGGTCGTGGGCCGCCGGCAAGCCTGCCGCCCTCTTTGGGATTGGATAGGATCCAACTAACCTGGAGAGGTTCACCGGCGCCCGGCCGGACGACTCCGCGCGCAGCCACCCTCAGGTGAGCATTTCCCGGCGCGCCCGCGGGTACCGGTCAGGAGGTAGGCGAGCAATGACGAGCGTGGCAGGCCAGGCGAACTACTTCCGGGTGGAGGGCGGCAACCCCCTGCAGGGGGAGTTCCGCGTCCAGGGTGCCAAGAACGCGGTGCTCAAGCAGATGGCGGCGACCATCCTCGCCTCGGGCGAGCATCACCTCCACAACGTCCCTCGCATCGACGACGTGGACATAATGTCCGAGCTGCTGCTCTCCATGGGCATCCGCAGCGAGTGGGCGGGGGAGGACCATCTGGTGGTGGTTACGCCCCCCGCCTCGGAGATCAAGCCTCTCGCCGCCTACGAGCTGGTGGAGAAGATCCGCGCCTCGGTGGTCGTGCTGGGCCCGCTGATCGCCCGCCTGGGCAACGCCACCATCTCCATGCCCGGTGGCGACGACTTCGGCCACCGTCCCATCGACATGCACCTGGCCGCCATCTCCGAGCTCGGCGCAGCCTTCTCCACCTCCCACGGCTACGTGGAGGGCAAGGCCGCGCGGCTGCGTGGCGCGAACATAGCTCTCGAATTCCCCTCCCACACCGGCACCGACAACGTGCTGATGGCCTCGGTGCTGGCCGAGGGGACCACCATCATCTCCAACTGCGCCCGCGAGCCCGAGGTCTCCGACCTGGCTCTCATGCTCAACTCCATGGGCGCCCGCATCAGCGGCATCGGCACCTCGACTCTCACCGTCGAGGGGGTTCCCGAGCTGCGCCCGGCGCAGCACTCCATCATCCCCGACCGCATCGACGCCTCCACCGCCCTCGGCGCGGTGGGCATGAACCAGGGCGAGGTCCTGCTGCGCGGCGCCAGGGCCGAGCACATGGAGATGCTGCTGCGCAAGCTGGGAGAGCTGGGCCTGGAGATCCGGCCCGACGCAGCGGGCCTGGTGGCCCGAAGCGCGGCCAGGCTGCGGGCGGTGAGCATCTCCTCGCTCCCCTACCCCGGGATCGCCACCGACTTCCTCCCCATCCTGGTGGCGGTGCTCTCCACCGCCGACGGGGACGCCATCGTCACCGAGAACATCTTCGCGGGCCGCTTCAAGTACGTGGACGAGCTGCGCCGGCTGGGAGCCAACATGACCACCCACGGCCACCACGTGGCCATCCGCGGGGTGGCCAGCCTGCAGGGCGCGCCGGTCAAGGCCACCGATATCCGTGCCGGGGCGGCGCTGGTGGTGGCGGCGCTCGCCGCCGAAGGCGAGAGCCGCGTCTACGGGAGCGGCCACATCGACCGCGGCTACGTGGACCTTCCCAGGCGACTGGCCGAACTGGGCGGCAAGGTGGAGCGCTGCTCCGAGGCGCACTGATCCTCGGCGGGCCGGCCTTTTCGCTCCCGACGGCGCAAAGCTAGACTTGGGTGCCCGGCGGACCGCGAGCGCAACTGCGAGGTGTCACCCACTTGAGAACCACCGACCCCGGCCAGCTCTTCGCAGCGGCCAAGAGCGGCGACAGGGCCGCGCTGGCCCGGATCATATCCCTGGTCGAGCGTGGGAGCGAGGCGGGTGCCGAGCTTTCGCGGATGGCCTTTTCACAGGCGCATGACGCCTTCACCGTAGGTCTCACCGGAGCCCCCGGCGCCGGCAAGTCCACCCTCACCAACTCGCTGGTGGAGGTGATGCGCAGCCGTGGCCAGGAGGCCGCGGTGCTGGCCATCGACCCCTCCTCCCCCTTCACCGGCGGTGCCATACTCGGCGACAGGGTCCGCATGCAGGACCACGCCCTCGACCCCGGCGTCTACATCCGTTCCATGGCCACCCGTGGCCATCTGGGCGGGCTCTCGGTGGCGGTGCCGGAGGCGGCGCGCATCCTGGCGGCGGTGGGATTCCCCACCATCTTCATCGAGACCGTCGGTGTTGGCCAGGTGGAGGTGGAGATCGCCGAGGAGGCGGACACCACGGTGGTGGTCGTCAATCCCGGCTGGGGAGATGCCGTGCAGGCCAACAAGGCCGGCCTGATGGAGATAGCCGACGTCTTCGTGATCAACAAGGCCGATCGTCCCGGAGTGCGCGAAACCCGCCGCGACCTGGAGTCAATGCTCGACATGTCCGAGCCCGGCCCCTGGCGGCCCCCGATACTGGAGACCGTCGCCCAGGACGGCAAGGGGGCCGAGGAGGTCATCGAGGCGGTCATGGCCCACCACGCCTTCGCCGAGTCCTCCGGCCTGGCCGCCCGCAGGCGCGAGGCGCGCCTGGCCAAGGAGCTCTCCCGGCTGGCCCAGGCGCTGATCGCCGCCAAGGTCGAGGCGCGTCTATCCGGCGAAGAGTTCTCCCACTCGATCGCCGAGATGAACGCGGGCAGGCTGGACCCGCGCACCATCGCCAACCGCCTCATCGAGGGCCTCTGATTCTTGGCGCGCACCAGGTCGCGGCGATAGCATCGCAGAGCGAAGTG
>JAKAEN010000017.1 GCA_021818355.1 Actinomycetes bacterium
CATCACCGCCATTCGGAACGACTCGCGGGACGCCACCGCGGCGATCGAAGAGATCACGTCGATCATGGAGAGCATCAGCGGAGCCCAGATGACCATCGCCTCGGCCGTCGAGGAGCAGACCGCGACGACAAACGAAATCGGGCGCAACGTTACCGAAGCGGCAGGAGGCTCAGGGGAGATCGCCGACCGCGTCGCGGATGTGGCCATGGTCGCAGATCGGACCAGCGGCGGAGCTCTGGACGTGCGGCGCTCTGCCGGAGAGCTTGCCGATCTTGCCGCTCAGCTTGACGAGCTGGTCGGCTCATTCCGGTGCTGACCAGGTCCGGCGGCTGCGGCCCTGTGACCGCGTGCGGACAGTTCTCGGCCCGGCCGCGCAATTGATTGCGGAATTTTGTCCGAACCGGCGCATCACGCCCCTGAACAGGAAAAATGAAACGGATTGCAGCGAAGTTTTCCTGGTTCCGTTGACGAGGGGGTAGGTCACTTTCCGAATTTGCTCCTACCCTGCTGATAGCCTTTCGGAAAGCCGAGTAGCTTCGGGCGTCACGCCGATTGGCTTCAGGTCCGTTGCCTAGGAGCGAAGGGGAAGCTCATATGGGAAGGCCGAAGGTCGCGATACTCTCGCGCCCGGGCATCGCTAGGGCTGCAATCGACATTCTCGACGAGGAGGGAGTCGACGAGTTCACCCTTGCCAGGGTCGCCAGCGTTCTGGGAGTAAAGACTTCGTCTCTTTACAACCACATCCAGTCCAAGGAAGACCTTGTCGACATGATCCGGGAGGTCGTCACCGCCCCGATCGAGGCTCCCGACTTCGCGACCACCCCATGGGACGAAGCGCTGCGCCAGTGGGCACGCTCGTACCGGGACGCTTTCGCCATGCATCCCAACACCATCGGACTCCTGGCCACCCGCCCAATTCGCACCCCCATCGTTCTCCACACCTACGAGGCCATCATCGCGGGCCTCACCCGTTCGGGCTGGGATGTGCGCGACTGCGTGCCGATCATCACCGCGATCGAGAGTTTCATACTCGGTTCGGCGCTGGACCTGGTGGCGCCGCAGGTCATGATCGATCCCGAACACCTGCGGGAGCAGGTCCCCTTGCTTTACGAGGCCACCCGCCCGATCGACAGTGAGCGCGCCAACATCGCTTTCGAGATGGGGTTGAAGGCGATGATCTCCGGCTTTGCGGCATTCAGAAGGAACCAGACGCAAGAGGTGCCGTCGGCGGGACGAGCCTGACGGTCCACGAATCGCACGATCTGCGGTCCAGGCGTCTCGTTTTCTGTGAAAACACTGAAATTAACGTTAAAGAAACCTGATTGCCTTGCGCGCCCCCAGAAAACGTAGATAATTAGTTAACTCGCAGGCGGTAGGGAGCCGCGGGGGTTACGAAAGCCATTGGGGGTACCTTGGCCAGATCTGGTCTGTATCGGCGCATAGCCAAAGCGGTGGCGGGTGCCGCCGCGGGCGCGCTCATCTTAAGTGCATGCGGGTCCGCAGGATCCGCCTCGTCCTCGTCAGGCTCGTCGGGGGCCGCCACCAATGGTGGCACCGCCACGTACGCCTTTGGGGCCAACTATTTCAAGTGGATCTTCCCGCTGCCCAACGAGGTGAGCTGGACCGAGTATCAGCAGGCGGTCGAGTATGCACTCTGGGCGCCGCTCTACCAGACCGGCGTGGGCACCCAGCCGATAGTCAACGAGCCACAGAGCATTGCCTATGCTCCCATCTTCTCGAACAACAACTCGGTGGTGACCATCAATCTCAAGCCGGGCTGGAAGTGGTCGGACGGCACACCGGTTACCACGAAGGACATCCAGTTCTTCTTCCAGCTCTTCGACGCCAACAAGTCGAGCGTGGCGAGCTACGTGCCCGGCAACTTCCCGGACAACATCACCAGCGTCGACTACGTGAGCCCGACTCAATTCGTGATTCACCTGAACGGCTCCTACTCCCAGCAGTGGGTGGCGGACAACGAGCTAACCAACATCATCCCGCTTCCCGCCCAGACCTGGGACAGGACCTCGATGACGGGCCCCGTCGGCGACAACGCCTCCACCACGGCCGGCGCCAAGGCGGTCTTCAACTTCCTCACCAAGCAGTCCGAGACTCTCTCCACCTACGGCAGCAACCCGTTGTGGAAGACGGTCGATGGAGCCTGGACGCTGACCAGCTACGATCCGACCACCTCGCGCGTCGTGCTCACCGCCAATCCCAAGTACACCGGGCCGGGCAAGCCGCATCTGCACCAGGTGATCATCGATAGCTACGCAAGCGACACCGCGGAAGTCGACGCCCTTCGCTCGGGAAGCCTCGACTACGGCTTCCTGCCATACAGCGACTATCTGGGCCTGAAGGGATACTTCCAGAGCCACGGCTACACCGTGGCGCCATGGATCCCCGACTTCGTCGAGTGGGGCGTGGTCAACTACACCGGCCCGTATGCGGCCCTTGACAGCCAGCTCTACATCCGCCAGGCGTTGCAGCACGTGATCAATCAGGAGCTGTACATCAAGACGATCCTGCACGGTATCGGCGTCCAGACCTACGGACCGGTGCCCAACTCGCCGGGGTCGCCTTTCATCAGCCCGCAGGAGAAGGTCGATCCGTATCCCTACTCCACCTCAGCGGCCAAGTCGCTCTTGACCTCGCACGGATGGGCCCCGGGAGCCAACGGAGTCATGACCTGCCAGAGCCCGGGTACCGGTTCCAACCAGTGTGGAGCCGGCATCACGCAAGGGCAGCAGCTGACCCTTTCGCTCCTGTATGTGAACAGCTCACCGACGCTGACCGCGCAGGTGCAGGCGTTCCAGACGGCGGCAAAGGCGGCTGGCATAAACATCACCTTGAACCCGCAGTCCGAGACGAGCGTCTACACCCTGGGAGGGCTTTGCCCGACCTCGGCGCCCTGCAACTGGGCGATCAAGCTCTTCCCGAACTGGCTGTGGAACTACGGTGACCTCGGGACCTATCCGACCGGTGGCCAGCAGTGGGGCACCGGCAACTACTGGGGCGGAGGGTACTCCTCCCAGCAGGCCGACGCGCTCATCAAGGCCACGCATACCCAGTCGGGTACCGCGGCTCTCTTCCAGTACCAGAACTACATCTCCCAGCAGGTGGCCGCACTCTGGTTCCCCACCTGGGCGACGCAGATCTCGGTCGTGAAGAACACGCTGCATGGCTGGCAGCCCCAGCAGGTCTTTGGCTTCCCGAATTGGAACAGCTGGTCCATTAGCTGATGCCATTCATGACGAGTGGGAGAGGGCGCCGTGGCGCTCTCTCCCGTTGAATACGCGCGCTACGACGCCATCGGCCTGGCCGATCTCGTAGCGCGCAAGGAAGTGGCTCCCGCCGAGCTTCTCGCTTGCGCGCTGGACGCCGCTGAGGCTCTCAACCCCGAGCTCAACGCGCTTGCCGAGGTATACGACGACAGGCGTGGCTTCGAAAGTGCGGGCGGCAGGCTTTCCGGGGTTCCCACCCTCCTCAAGGACATCGGCCACATAGAGCCGGGACGCGTGATCGAGTTCGGCAGCCGGTTGGCTCGCGGCAACCGCGCCGAGACCGCCACCCGGTTCTTGGGATCAATCCTCTCGAGCGGCATGGTTCCCATCGGCCGCACTACCAGCTCCGAGCTGGCCATAGCAGGCATCACCGAGACGGCGGCCTTCGGGCCCACCTGCTCGCCCTGGGACAAGACGCGCAGCTCGGGTGGTTCGAGCGGAGGCGCGGGTTCGGCCGTAGGCGCCGGCATCGTGCCTATCGCCCAAGGAAGCGACGGGGGAGGATCGATTCGGATACCGGCATCCTGCTGCGGGGTGGTGGGACTTAAACCCACGCGAGGCAGGATCTCTCCGGCTCCTTACGGGCACGCGTTGGCGGGTTTCGCGGCTTCGTTTGTTCTCACCAGAACCGTCAGAGACACCGCCCTTGCCCTCGACCTTTTCTCGGGTTCGGCTCCGGGTGATCCCACGCCGCTGGCGCGCCCGGGATCGGGGTTCCTGGATCAGCTGGAGGATGCCCCCGAAGGTCTGAGGATTGCGATCGCCATGGACTCGTTCAGCGGGCACCACCTCGATCCTCAGGTCGTGCGTGCCGCCCGGCAGACGGCCGAACTCCTCATGGAGATGGGCCATAAGGTGGAGATCCGACAGCCTCGGCTCCCGTGGGAACCCTTCTTGAGGGCCATGTCACTGATGTGGGCGGCGGATGCGGGCAGACTCGCCAACCTTCTTGGCGAGCGCACCGGAAGGCCGGTCGACGAGACCACCCTGGAGCGTCAGACCCTGGCGATCTGTCGGGAGGGCATGGCGCTGAGCGCGGACGACCTCCTGCAGGCGGACGAGACCTTCAATGCGGTGAATCGCGGCATGGCGGACTTCTTCGACGACTGTGACATACTCGTCACCCCGACCCTTGGGCAGCTACCGCCACCCATCGGCCGCTACAACCCGGACGAGGAGCTCGACTCGGTCTCCTTCTTCGGCAGTTGGGCCGACGTGGAGTCGTTTCTGCCGCTCTTCAATTGCACAGGGCAGCCCGCGATCAGCCTCCCGCTTGCCACGACGCAGGACGGGAAGCTGCCGATCGGCATTCAGCTGGTTGGTTCTTATGGCGACGAGGCGCTTGTCCTGCGCTTGGCGCGCGCCCTGGAGGTGGCCGCCCCCTGGAGCGGACGTACGCCACCGATTCATGTTTCAGAGAGGATGGGCTGAAATGGCAGCTGACCTTGCGGTCTTCGGCGCGAAGATAAGAACGATGGACCCGGACATGCCCCTTGCCGAGGCGATCGCCGTGAAAGACGGCCGGATCGTGGCGGTGGGCAGCAACGACGAGGTGCGGGACTCCTGCGATTCGGCCACCGAGCGTCTGGACGGTAGCAAGTGGTCGATCACGCCGGGTTTGACCGACGGCCATCAGCACCTCTTTACGGGGGCTGAGCTCGGACGCGGCATCGACTTCGACCGGACCGGCTCGTTGGCGGCGCTCCGCGAACGCTTGCACGCCGAGCGCAAGCGCATCGGACCCGGAAAGTGGATCCTGGGCTTCGCTCTCGAATACTCGACCTTCGAGGGCCAGCAGTACCACTACGACCTGATCGCAGACGCCGCGGGTGAAGGACCGATGATGGTCTACTCGCTGGACCTGCACACGGCCTTCGTCAACGAGCACGCCCTCAGGGCCGCAGGTGTCGACGGCCCCCGGCGCTTTGCCGACGCGAGCTCCGTGGTCTGCGACGAGAACGGCCGCCCGACCGGCGAGCTCCGCGAGAAGTCCGCAATGCAGCTGGTCGGCGATGTCGTGGAAGGATCGTCGCGCGAGGACCGGATCGGCTGGTACCGGGACGCAATGTATCGGCAGAACGCCGTCGGCATCACCTCGATCCATCTAATGGACGGGAATCTCGACACGGTGGCGCTTCTCGACGAGCTCGAGACGCGTTCGTTCCTGGACCTTCGCGTCTGGCTCCACTACAGGATGGCGCCGGCGACGACCAACGAGGAGGTCGACGAGATCCTGCGCGGCGGCGTCCGCAAAGGGGGGCACTGGGAGGCCTCGGGGGTCAAGTTCCTCCTCGACGGCGTCGTCGAGACGGGTACCGCCTGGCTGGAGGAGCCCGACACGCACGGGGACGGGGGCAGCCCCATGTGGCCCGATCTTGGTCGTTACCAGGAGCTGGTCCGCCGCTTCGCCACTTCCGGCTACCGGATTGCCACCCACGCCATCGGCGACCGCGCGGTCCGCTTCGTGCTCGACACCTATGCGGATCTTCCCAAGGGAACGGCCCAGCACCGCATCGAGCACATCGAGACCTCGCCGGATCGGACGATTTCGCGCTTCAGGCCCGAAGGCGTGACCGCCTCCATGCAGCCCATTCACATGAGATGGATGAAGCCCGACCTGAGCGACCCCTGGTCCGAGCGCTTGGGCCCGGCACGCTGCGAGCACACCATGCGCTCAGGCGATATCAACGCAGCCGGAGCAAGGGTTGTTCTGGGCTCGGATTGGCCCGTCGCGCCGTTCGATCCGCGGCTGGGTTTCTTTGCCGCCCAGCTGAGGCGCGCGCCCGATCTGCCGGACGAGGGTTCGATCGGCACAAGCAGGCCGCTCAGTGGCGAGGAGACCCTTGCCGGCTACACGCGCAACGCCGCCGAGGTCGTCGGCCGGGCCGGTGAGCTCGGGATACTCAGGCCCGGATATCACGCCGACTTCGTTGCCTGGACGGAGGATCCCTCCACCTGCAATCCGAGCGATGTGCTCGAGGACCAGGTACTGGCAACCGTCATCGGCGGAAGAGTGGTCTACACCGCTCCTTAGTGTCGCGGGGCCCGACATCGGTGTCACCCGAGGCAGGTTTGGCCCCGGGTGACATCCCGCAGGACTCCCCGAGCTCGGGGTCAAGGGCTCCGGCGAGATGCATGGGGAGCGTTTCGAGGAGATTGGAATTAAACGATGACTGATGTCAAGGGCGGTTGGAGCCTCCCGAGCTTCTGGTTGTCCGAGCTGGCGCCACTGAGCCGGCGCCGTCGGCTGGAGAAGTCAGGATCGGTCGACGTGGCAATAGTCGGTGGCGGTTTCAGCGGTCTTTGGACCGCCTTTTACTTGCACGAGCTGGATCCAACGCTCCGGATCGCCGTGCTGGAGAAGGAAGTCGCCGGATACGGTGCCAGTGGCCGCAATGGGGGCTGGGTATGCCCGTTCTTCCCGGTGGGATGGGGCCGCGTCGAGTCGATTTTCGGCGCCGACACCACGCGGCGCTTCTCGGACGAACTCGTCGGGACGGTGGACGAGGTGGGGGCGCGCGTCGCCGAACTCGGGATCGATTGCGATTACACCAAGGCCGGCTCGATCTCGTTCATGCGCAATCAGGCCCAAGTCGGCCAAGCCGAGGACGACGTCAAGGCGATACAGCGTCGGGGACTGGCCGGGGACTGGCGGCTACTGGGCGCAAAGGAGGCCGAGGCGATGCTTCGGGTCTCCTACGCACACGGGGCCACCTTCACCCCCGAATGCGCGACCGTGCATCCCGCGCGCCTGGTGCGCGGGCTTGCGGATGCGGTCGAGTCCCGGGGCGTGGAGATATACGAGGACTCGCCCGTGAGCGAGGTCGAGGACGGCTACGTGCGAGTGGGCGGCGCACGACTCTCGGCTTCCAAGATCGTGGTGGCCACCGAAGGGTACACCGCCGGTTTCCAGAGATGGCGGCGGCAGCTGCTCCCGCTCTACTCGATGATGATCGTGACTGAGCCATTGAGCGACGCGCAGTACGAGGCCATCGGATCGCCGGCGCCGGGCCTTTGCTTCGCGGATCACCGGCACTTGGTGATCTACGGACAGATCACCCATGACCGTAGGATCGCCTTTGGAGGCCGAGGTGCGCCGTACCATCTCGGGTCGCGTGTTTCGCGCATCCACGATACCCACGGCCCGTCTCGCGACGGTCTGCAGCGCGAGCTGATGAAGCTCTTCCCGGCCCTGAAAGGGATCCGTATCGCGCGCCATTGGGGCGGGCCACTCGGTGTCTCTCGAGACTGGTTCCCGCGCATTGCCCAAGAGCCGGGCACCCGGCTATGGCGGATCGGCGGGTACGCGGGGGATGGCGTGGCGACCACCAATTTGATGGGAAGAGTCGCGGCCCGGCGCGTACTGGGCCTGGGCGATGACAGCGCCTCGGCGGAGGTGTTCGGGCGCCCGCCTCGGGAGTGGGAGCCGGAGCCGTTCCGCTGGCTTGGTGTCAACCTCGGGCTCAGTCTGACCCGGGTCGTCGATCGGCTTGAAGACAGAGGCGCTCCGGTATCGGCGCTCGATCGCTTGAGAAGGACCTTGATTGGCCAGGCCTGAATCGCGGGGTGCGCTCGCGCGGGCGGTCATGGCGCATCGAGGCGGTCCCGGCCTTGCCGAGACGAGCGTCTTGGCTGTTCTTGCCCGCGGCCCGGGGAGGGCACGGCCTGCCGGGACATCACGAAGCCACAGAATCGCTGATTGTTTCCAAAGCGTTACCGCTTCACCGCCCGCCGAGACGCGGCGCGCAAATTTAGTAGAGTCTACGGATGCAACTCGGCTCCAGGCGGAACCGGGCACCTGTCAATGTGGCCGGTTTGGCCGTGTCGGCGGCGTGCCTTTCCAGGGAGAATCGAACGAGCTGAATAGGGGGAAAATCCATGGCGACAACCGTCGATAGCGTCCCATTAGGCGCCGTCGAAAAAGACGCCAAGCCGCGCAGCCTGCTGCGCATTGCGCTTTCCACTTTCGTGGGGAACAAGCTGGCGGTAATCAGTCTGGCAATTTTGATACTGATCGTACTGTTCAGTTTCCTTGGACCGCTGCTTTACCACACCAATCAGACCGCAACGAATCTCGTCCTGGAGAATCAGCCGCCCTCATCGGCCCACATCCTCGGCACCAGCCCGACCGGCAAGGACGAGCTTGGCCGCTTGATGCTGGGCGGCCAGAGTACCTTGGAACTGGGACTTGCTGTCGGGGTACTCGCAACCGCATTTGGGTTGATTTGGGGAACCGTCAGCGGCTTCGTGGGCGGGGTGGTCGACTCCATTATGATGCGCGTCGTCGACGCATTTCTCTCTATACCCTTCCTGTTCTTCGTCATCCTTTTGGCGTCCATCGCCCGGCCAACATTGACGTTGATCATCATCGTGATCTCCGCGGTCAGCTGGCTCTCCACCGCCCGGTTGGTGCGCGCGGAGACGCTCTCTCTGAGGACGCGTGATTACGTCAGTGCGTCGCTCGGCTTCGGGGCCAAGGGCTCGCGCCTGATCGGGAGGCACGTGGTGCCGAACGTATTGGGCGTGCTCGTCGTCAATGGAACCCTGAAGATCGCCGACGCCATTCTCACCTTCGCCGCACTGGGGTACCTCGGTCTTAGCGTGCCGCCTCCCGCGACCAACTGGGGCGAGATCCTCTCCGGCGGCGTCAACAACATCTTCGACGGCTACTGGTGGCAGATCTGGCCGGCGGCCGTTCTGATCGTCCTGACTGTGCTGGCGGTCAATGTTCTGGGTGACGCTCTCCGCGACGTCGTCGAAGCGCGGCTGAATCAGCGATGAGGGCCCCCTTTTCGATGGTGCCGCCCGCGGCACACGGGCCGGAGCGCGATCCCTCGGCTCCGTCCCGGCATTTGTTCTCAGGTGGAATCCCCGGCCACGGCGTCGTGGCCATGACGTTCAGGTGGGAGAGTTAGATGGCGGGCTACGTCCTTAGGCGTTTCGGCCAGGCGATCATCACGATCTTCGCGGTTTCGCTGATCGTCTTCGCGGTCCTTCACGCGCTGCCCGGCGGATTGGTGCGGGCGCAGCTCGGCCAGAAGGCTACCGCGGTGCAGGTGCACTCGCTCGAGGTGCAGGAGGGGCTGCTAAAGCCGCTGCCCGTTCAGTACGTGACCTGGGCGTGGAACGCCATGCGCGGACAGCTCGGGTTCTCCTATAAGTTGAACGAGTCGGTGGCGAGCCTTATCTCCCTCTACGTCCCCCGGACCTTCATCCTCGTACTGGTCTCCCTCCTCTTCGCCATCGCCATCGCCGTGCCGATGGGACTTTGGCAGGGCTTTCGGCGTAACAAGGGTGATGACCACGCGCTCAGCGCCACCATGCTCATTCTCTATTCCATGCCCACCTTTCTGCTCGGCGTGGTTCTCATCGTGGTCCTGAACCTGTGGTTCCCGGTCTTCCCCTCCACGGCCTCGGACTACGGCACGAGCTTGATGGTCGATGCGCGCGACCTTGCGCTGCCGGTCATAACGCTCTGCCTCGCAAACGTGAGCTACTTCAGCCGCTACATGCGTTCGGCGGTCATCGACAATCTTCTCGAGGACTATGTCAGGACCGCGAGATCCAAGGGCGCGACCAACAAGCGCATCCTGCTTCGGCACATCCTGCGGAATTCGCTCACCTCGACCGTCACCCTCTTGGGCCTGACCCTTCCCTACACCGTGTCGGGTTCGCTGATCGTGGAGGCGCTCTTCAACTATCCCGGCGCCGGCCTGCTCTTCTGGAACTCGGCCCAGACCCGCGATTTCCCGGTGCTGCTCGGCGTGGTGCTCATCATCGCGGTTCTGACCGTGCTCGGGAACCTTGTGGCCGATGTCCTGTACGGCGTGATCGACCCCCGTGTCAGGCTGCGATGAGTACTTCATGCATGATTACCGCAGGTGAGCGGCTTCCAGGCCGGGCGGACCCGGTTGACGAATTGGCTGGATTGGCGCCTCGGGGCGCCGGTCGCGTAATAGAGGCACACGGAGGTCGGCGTTGACAGCTGACGGGGCAGGACGTGATCTCATTCTCGAGGTTCGCGATCTCAAGACAAGCATCTTTCAGAGTCGCTCGGTGGTTCAGGCTGTGGATGGCGTCAGCTTCTCCGTGGCGGCCGGCGAAACACTGGGCATCGTGGGCGAGTCCGGATGTGGCAAGACCATGACGGCGCTTTCCGTCCTAGGCCTGCTTCCTCAGGGCGGGCGAATAGTGGGCGGGAGCATAAAGCTCGCGGGTGACGAACTGGTGGGCATGAACCGGGAGGAGCTGCGCAAGAGGCGCGGAGCCACCGTCGGCATGATCTTCCAGGATCCGCTCACCTCTCTTAATCCGTCCAAGACCATTGGATGGCAGATAGGGGAGTCGCTGCGCATCCATCGCGGCGCCTCCAAGTCAGAGCAGCGGGACCGGGCGATCGAACTCCTGTCCTTGGTGGGAATACCTCGCCCCCAGGAAAGGGTCGACGACTTCCCGCACCAGCTCTCGGGCGGCATGCGCCAAAGAGTCATGATCGCCATCGCCCTTGCTCTCGACCCCAAGCTCCTGATAGCGGACGAGCCGACCACGGCCCTGGACGTGACGATTCAGGCGCAGATCCTGGCGCTTCTGAACGACCTCAAGGATCGTTTCGGGATGGGCCTTGTGCTGGTGACCCATGACATGGGGGTCATTGCCGGCCAGGCGGACCGGGTCATGGTGATGTACGCGGGCCGGATCGTGGAGGAGGGGACGACCGAGGAGATCTTCTCCTCGATGCGCCACCCCTACACGCAGGCTTTGCTCTCGTCCATCCCCCGCATCGGGCAGGACCGGTCCATCGTGCTGGATTCGATTCCTGGGCTCCCACCGGACCTGAGCGATCCGCCCCAAGGGTGCCGCTTCGCGCCCCGGTGCCGGATCGCCCATGAGGAGTGTCATACGACCGACCCCACGCTTGAGCCCGCGACCGCGACGCACAACTTCGCATGCGTTTCGCCGGTCAACGGTCCGCGGGTAATGGAGGGTGACAGGGTACGGCTCGGCCGGCGGAGCCAGGAGGAGGGCGCATCTTCGCCCAAGGTTCTGGTCTCGGTGCGCGATCTTTCCAAGGAGTTCACGCTCCGCTCCGGAGTCATGCAGCGCAAGGTGGGCACCGTGCATGCGGTGTCCTCGGTCTCCTTCGACATCTACGAGGGCGAGACCTTTGGAATCGTGGGCGAGTCCGGGTGCGGCAAGACCACGCTCGGACGAATGATGGTCGGCCTCGAGACCCCATCTTCGGGAACGCTCTCATTCGACGGTGTCGACATCGCCTCCCTCGATCGGAAGGAGATGCGGCGTCATCGCCGCGACTTCCAGCTGATGTTCCAGGATCCCTACGCGTCTCTGGATCCGCGCATGCGCATCGGGACCTCTTTGCGAGAGCCGCTCTCCATCCAGAAGCAGGGGAGCACCGCGGAGCAGAACGAGGTGGTGCGCAATCTCTTGCGCGAAGTGGGGTTGCGCACCCAGGTCATAGAGCGCTACCCGCACGAGTTTTCGGGCGGCCAGAGGCAGAGGGTTGGCTTCGCGCGCGCCCTGGTGCTCGGGCCAAGACTGGTGGTCGCCGACGAGCCGGTTTCAGCGCTCGACGTCTCGATTCGCTCGCAGATCATCAACCTGATGCGCCAGATGCAGGAAACCCACAACCTGACCTATGCGGTCATTTCGCACGACTTGGCCGTAGTGGCCTACCTGGCCGATCGGGTGGGTGTCATGTACTTGGGAAGAATGATCGAGATCGGCCCGACCGACGTGGTTTTCTCCCGTCCTGCGCACCCGTACACCCAGGGTTTGCTCCGCTCGGTGCCGATTCCTGACCCGGCGGTTGCCCGCCGGGAATCCAAGGATCCAGCGATCGTCGGCGAGTTGCCGTCGCCCATCAATCCGCCTTCAGGGTGCCATTTCCGGACCCGCTGCCCCATGGCGACCGAACTCTGTGCGCAGGAGGCGCCGCCACTGAAGCTCGTCGAAGACGGGCATCAGGCAGCCTGCCACTATGCCGAGGAGGTTCTGGGCTCGGCGGCATTCGCCCAGGAGGCGCCCGCCCCCAACTTGTAGGTGGAACAAAGGCTGCGAGGATGCGGCCGGCGACCGCTTGGCCGCCCGGTCGCTCATCCTGGGCGCTTGCCCAAGCGTTCCGGCTTTGGATCCATACAAGGCCAAAGGGCCGGCGAAATCATCGCCGGCCCTTTGCCCTGAAGATATCCGGCGCCTTGGCTGGGAGCCAGGGCGCCGGGCTCTGATCAGCTTTCGGTTGCCCGGTAGGCTTCGACGCCGTCGATGAAGGTTCTGAGGACTTGCACTTCTCCGAGGGTATAGGGATCCACTTTCCTGATGTCACCTTCCACCAGCACCATGTCGGCTGTCCTGCCTGCCTCGAGCCTTCCTCTTTGATGATCGGCAAATGCCTGGTAGGCGGTGCCCATGCTGTAGGCCTCTATTGCCTGCTCGAGGCTGATGCGCTCGTGCGGCTGCCAGCCGTTCTCGGGCTGGCGCTGGGCGTTCAGCCGCGTGACTGCGACGGCCATGCCCGCCAGCGGCCGATAGTCGCTGACCGGCCAGTCGCTGCCGAAGGAGATCCTGGCACCGAGTCCGAGGAGAGTCGCGATCGGGTATTGCCGGTCGCCGCGCTCCTCTCCGATGCGTGGAATGGTGAGGCGCGTCTGCAGGGGGTCGAGCTGTGCCCAAAGCGGCTCGAAGTTGGCGATGACGCCAAGTGCCGCAAAGCGGGCCAGATCTGCCTCGTCGATCAGCTGTGAGTGGGCAATGGTCGGCCTTCGATCCCAGGCCCCGTTCTGGGTGATCGCGGCCTCGAACGCATCGAGGGCAATGCGGATGGCGCGGTCCCCGATCGCGTGGATGTGCACCTGGAAGTGCTCGCGGTCGAAGCGCACCACCGCGTCGGTCAATTCTTCGTCGGTGAAGTTCGGCATGCCGTGAGAGGTCGGGCAGTCGTGGTATGGTTCGAGCATCGCGGCCGTTCCCGACTCGATGACGCCGTCGGCGAAGATCTTTACCGTATTGGCGGTGAGGCGGGGATTTCCCAGCGCGTTCACGCGGTCACGAATCTCGCAGCACTCCTTGACCTGGTCGCGGTAGCTCTTTGGATCGACTCTCAGGCCGAGATTGAAGCGATTCGGGAGGCCGCGCTCGGCGAGCGCGAAGTATGGAACCAGGTCTTCAGGCTCGACCCACGCGTCCTGTATCCAGGTGATTCCAGCGCTGAGGAACTCTTCCGCCGCCCAGCGGAGAGCCTCGACCTTGCGCTCGAGCGATATTTCCGGAGCGACGCTGAAGACGAGCTCCGTTGCGCCCCACTCGCGGAGGGTGCCCATCGGTGAGCCGTCCTCACGCAGCACGATCTCGCCGTCCGCGGGCTGGGGGGTGTCCGCGGTGATCCCCGCGCGCTCCATCGCCAGGCTGTTGCACCATACGGTGTGGTAGTCGGTGGCGCGCAGGAGCACGGGGCGGTCGGGGATTACCTCGTCTATCCACTTGGCGTCGAAGCAGCCGTTCTCCGCCAGAGCGGGATCGTATCCCCACCCCTGCACCCATTCTTCCTCGGGGTGCGCGTCGGCCCATGCCTTGAGATTGCTCAATAGCTCCGACAGGGACTTGGTGCCGGCAACGGGGGCGAACTGCTCGCGTACTCCGGCGTGCATGGGGTGCGAGTGTCCCTCGCCGAATGCGGGGAGCAGGCTCGCGCCGCCCGCGTCGATGACCGTCGCGACTTGCGAGGTGTCGAGATCCTTGCCGATGGACTCGATGACCCCGTCCCGGACGAGAACGGTAGCCCCTTCCAGCCATTGGCCGGGTCCGATCCACGCGGTCGCGTTCACGAGTGCGAGCGAATACTGGTCGGCCATGGGCCGAACCTCCTTTGTTCGGGTGTGGCTAAGTAAGCCTCGTGGTTGTTATATGGGTTTGTAGAAGTGGCTAATACCTGGTGAGGCGCTCGTAAAGCTCCGGTCTCCGGTCTCGGAAGACGCCCCAGGCGATGCGTGCGTCCCGAGCTTCGGAGAGGTCGAGCTGAACATTGAAGGCCCCGGCGCGGTCGCCTGCGTCAAAGGTAATGGCGCCCAGGTGGTCGGTTACGAAAGAGTGTCCGTAGAAGGTGATCTCGGCGGTCTCGCCAACCTCGCGGCCGATGCGGTTCGATGCCGCAACCGGAATCAGGTTCGCGGCGGAGTGCCCGGCCATAGTGCGCTGCCAGTGCTCCCGCGAGTCGAGCCGGGGATTCTGGGGCTCGGACCCGATGGCGGTCGGGTAGACGATGACGTCGGCCCCGGCCAGGGTGAGTGCTCGGGCCTGCTCGGGGAACCACTGGTCCCAGCAGATGCCGACTCCGATGCGCGCGCCACCGGCCTCGAACACCTGGAAGCCGGTATCGCCGGGGCTGAAATAGAACTTCTCCTGATAACCCGGCCCGTCGGGAATGTGGCTTTTCCTATAACGGCCCTGCAGCGCGCCGCTCTCATCGATCACGGTCACGGAGTTGAAATAGTTGATAGCCTCGCGCTCGAAAAAGCTCACCACGATGCTCACGCCCAGGCGACGCGCCAGCGCGGAGAAGGTCGAAAAAAGCCGGTCGTCCGGAAAGGTGATGGCCGTGTCGAACCAGGCCGGGTTCTGATCCTTGCAGAAATATGGGAGCGTGAAGAGCTCGGGAAGCACCACGACTTGGCTGCCTGAGGCCGCGGCCTCTTCCACCAGCGACAAGGCGCGATCGATGTTGACCGAAGGATCGGCGTCCATCTCCATCTGCACTACCGCGATCCCAAGCTGGTTGGACATCGAAGCCTTTCGTCGGGTGCGGAATTTACTATCCGCGTTAGTTTAGGACTATATCAAAGCAGTGAGCCTGGTAGCGGGAAGTGCGTGTTTAATTTCGCCGTAGCCGCATTTGGCGTGGTCTGAGTGGCGGCGAGCCCGTTTCTTGTCTATGAAGGCGAGCTGCGGGTCAGTGCCGCCGTCCCGGTGGGTATGGATAGTTGAATTGTCAACTATACTTGTTGGCACCACGGCAATCCCGTTGCATCGGGGTCGATCGGCGCCTATCCGATACGGGCGTCAAGGGCCGCGTTGCGGCGGAAAACCGCATGGTCGCCACTCGAGGCAGTGTGGAGCGGCGGGTGCGTGAGCACGGAGGAGAAATGGCGACGACCAATTCGCGCGGAACATCCACCACGGCGGAAGCGGATGCCCTGATTCCGCTGGAGCATCCCTTCAGGAGCCATCTTCAGAACGTCCAGACTCACGAGGCCCTCGAACCGCATCGCCGCTGGGAGCCGTCGGACGGGCCGCTGCCGGCACTGTATCTGAGCCATGGCGCCCCTCCGACCTTCGAAGACGCGGCGTGGATGAGCGAGCTGTATGACTGGGCGCGCTCGTTTCCGAAGCCGCGATCGATCCTGATCGTGTCCGCCCACTGGGAGGCGGCGCCGCTCATGGTGAGCACGGGGGAACCGAGTGAGCTGGTCTATGACTTCGGAGGCTTTGCTCCTCTCTATTACCGGATGCGCTACGACACGCCGTCGGGATCCGACCTCATCAGGCGCGTTGCGGGGGCTCTCGGCGGTGAGGAGCCGCTGTACGAGCACCGCAGCCGGGGACTGGATCACGGGGCATGGGTCCCGCTCAAGATCATGTATCCCGCCGCGGACGTTCCCGTAGTCCAGCTGAGCATGCCGACTCACGATCCCGGGCGCTTGATAACCCTGGGACGGCGCCTGCGGGCGCTTCGAGACGAGGGCACGCTCGTGATCGGGTCGGGATTCATGACCCATGGTTTGCAGTTCATCACCCGTGAGATGCTCCTCGGTGTCATCCCCGGTTGGTCGTCCGAGTTCGACGCCTGGGCGGCGTCCGCACTCGAGCGCGGTGACGTCGACGAGCTGAGCCGTTTCCGAACCAACGCTCCGGGCGTGCGCTTTGCGCACCCCACCGTAGAGCATTTCACTCCTCTTTTCGTGACCCTGGGCGCGTCGACGGATCCCGGCGCACCGGTGGAGACGGCAATCGAGGGCTACATGATTGGACTTTCGAAGCGCTCCTTCCAGGTCAGCTGACCGGAACGCGGGCGAGTGGCTTTCCGGAATCACCGGAGTGTAATTACGTTACGAAAGCCAAAGTTAAGTTTGATTTAGTGGAAAACCGTCCCCTGGGAGATGCATGGTCACGGTTGGTGAGGCGCGCCGCCTCGCCGGTCACGGCTCGTCATGGGGGAATGCATGAGAAAGCCACGTTTTGGGCGGGCGAGCACCATCCTTGGTGCGGCGTCGCTCGTATCCCTATCGCTCGTATTTGCCGCCGGTGGCACTCCGGCGGTAGCCGCTAGTTCCGCTTCGTCAACAACAAAGGTGACCGTGTCCGATCTCGCGCTCCAGCGGATCGGCACGCGCAATGTCAAGCATCTTGCGGCGACCACCCGGCTGGCGCCGGTGAACCGGACCACCGAGAAGATGCTGATCGGGGATACCCAGAACATCACCCGCAACAGCGCGGGCAGCGCCACCCAGGTGAGCGCGCCGACCGATTTCAACGTCGTGTCGCTGGGCAAGCCGAATTCGGGTGGAGGTTCTGGCTCCACCGCGGGGTTCCCGGGCATAACCGGGGCGCAGCAGGCGGCGGCGAACAGCGCCTATGATCTCGAGCCTCCCGACCAGGGATTGTGCTCGAACGGCTCTTACGTAATGGAGGTCGTGAACAACGCGTTCGAGGTCTACAGCACCTCGAGCAAGGCGGTCGTGGTCCCACCAACCGCGACCACCTCCCTCTTCGGCGTTCCCAGCGAAAATGCGGGAAGCTTCCTATCGGATCCGCATTGCTACTTCGACGCGGCGTCCAACCGCTGGTTCGTGGTCGAGTTGTCGATCCCCAACTTCTTCTCGGCCCATGTGCACGCATCGAAGTCCTACGAACTGGTGGCCGTGAGCGACAGCCCCGATCCGACCGGCAACTTCACAACCTTCGCCATCGATTCGACCGACCCCAGCGCCCCGGGGTGCCCGTGCTTCGGTGACTACCCGATGATCGGAACCGATGCGAACGGGTTCTACCTCACCACCAACGAGTTCTCCATCTACAAGCCGAACTTCAATGGCGTGCAGGTCTACGCGATGTCGAAGCAGGAGCTTGTGGCAGCGGCCGATGGACTGGGTGGCGCTCCCACGGTGGTTCACTTCTCAGCGCTCGCCTCGCCGTTCCCCAACGAAACGGTAGGAGAGACCTACCACCTGTCGCCGGCGTTGGTGCCCACGGGAGGAAGCTTTGACAACTCGGCCAACGGTACCGAGTACTTCACCATGTCCGACGCGTTCCCGGTCAGCTCGAACCTGCTGGCGGTATACGCCATGACCAACACGGCCTCGCTGGCATCGGCGCAGCCCTCGGTGCAGCTGACATCGACCGTGGTGCCGCTTGGGCAGTCGTACCAGTTCCCGGAGGCGGGCATGGCGGTCGCCCAGAAGCCGTACACGTCCATCAGCCAGGTTCCATTGCTCAGCTACGTCGAGAGCAAGACCGCGGCGAGCGTGGCCGAAGGCGTCCTGCAGGCCGACTTCGACGCGGTGCAGCAGACGACCTACGCCGGTGGCCACCTCTATACCGAGCTGTCCTCCGCCAGCAGCACGACGGCCTCAGTCGGAACGACCGCGGCGCAATGGTACGAGTTGGCCCCGTCGATCCGCGGAGGCGCCGTCTCGGCGGGTCTGGCGGCGGAGGGGAGCGTGGCCGTCAGGGGCCAGAGCCTTCTCTATCCCGACCTGGCCGTCAATGCCAGCGGTGTTGGTGACATGGTGTTCACGTTGACGGGTTCGAAGTTCTACCCCAGTGCCGCATATGTCGCCTTCGGCGGATCCGGTCCGACCGGCAACGTCCAGATCGCCGCGGCGGGGAGCGGACCCGAAGACGGCTTCACCTGCTACGCCTACTACGTGGGCGCGAACTACGGCGGCTGCCGCTGGGGCGATTTCTCCGGCGCGGTCGCGGTGGGTTCGAGCGTTTGGATGGCCACGGAGTACATCCCGCCTGCCGTTGCGCGGGACACTCTTACCAACTGGGGGACCTTCGTCTTCCAGGCCGCGGCCGGATAGGCCCGCCGGAGTTTCCCATATGGAGCCGGCCCTCTCGACCCGCGCAGGCGAGAGGGCCGGCCTTACCTCACCACGCAGAACAGGCGTACTGATCGGGTACCGGCGCGCCGCCCTGGATTCTCGTCGCCACGACGATCTGTTCGTCGAAGGTGGCTCCGTAGGGCGTGGAGGCGAATTGCGTCCCTCCGTAGGCGTACCAGTTGGCGAGCGAGATGCCAAGCATTCCCGAGTAGACGGAACCGTTAACGTTCTGCCCCCCGTTTTCGCACTGGGCCACGTTCATCCACGCCACTTCCATGGCCGGGGTGACGGCCAACTTGGGGTGGGTTGCCGCGAGCGGCGCATGGCTGCCGCTGACGATGGCCAGCGTCGCTATCAGAGTGATCATGCGGGCCGCCTTGACCAGCTACGTGTCGTTGCCGGCCTTCCGTCGGATTGAGTGGCCATACCTGCTTTTCTCATGCGGCGGACTCTCCTTCCTGGCGTATCCGCAGCAATACGTGCGGATGCGCGGTGTCATCCAGTTCGTCGTTGTTGAGATGTTCAATCGGAGTTTGGTGCCGGGCTCGACGTGTCCTCTTGTCCGTCGTTGGGCGGATCGCTGGACTTGGTGTCTGGTGAGCGGCTCATCTGGCTCGCCCCGGTTCACCTTGTCGTGCCTGCGGCTCAGTGCGACCCTCTGCCGGCGGTGTTTCTCGGTTTTTCGGTGCTTTCCCGGTGGGCGCGCGGCAGGGCGGTGCCATTTCCGGAGCTTGTGTCAGCCCGGTGTCACCACCCAAGAGGACGCCTGCGTCGCCTTGAGTGGCCATGTTAGCTTACGCTTCGTCACTATCCGTCCAAAAGTGGCGTCCTGAGGCGCGGCAAGGCTCTCCCGTGCTGGCCGGCTCGACAAGAGATCCCTGGTCAGGCGGTGTGAGCCGAACCACTTTGTTGAATCCGGCACAAGCGATACACGCCGCATGGCACCGCCTATCACGGAGCGTGCCGATGGGCCGGGTTCGCCGGTGCAGTTGACAAGCAATAATCAAATGATCAATTGAAAAGATGAATATACTTTTCTTGCCGGTAGTCCCGGCGGCATTGGGCTCGTCTTGACTCGGAGTGGATCGCTGGTGGGCGAAAAGGTGGAGCGGGCCGTCGAGGATGCGCCGGCGAGAATCGAGCTCGGCCTACGTGTCAACTCGCTGCAGTTCGCGGTCTACACGCTCATCACGATGCTTATCGGAGCCACCATCGGTACCGAGCGCGTAGCTCTGCCCCCCCTTGCGCGCCACGCATTCGAGATCACCTCGATCCTGTACACGGTGTCCTTCATCGCCGCCTTCGGCGTAGTGAAGGCCCTGATGAACCTGGTATCGGGGCGCTTGTCCGACAACCGGGGCCGGCGCATGATACTGCTGGCCGGCTGGGCGTTCGCGGTCCCGTTCGCGATCCTGATAATTTTCGCCCGCTCCTGGTGGTGGGTGATCGCCGCCAACCTGTTTCTGGGCGTAAATCAGGCCTTGACCTGGACCATGGCCGTCACGGCCAAGATCGATCTCGTCGGGCCGTCCGGACGTGGGCTGGCCGTCGGCATCGACGAATCCGCGGGCTACGTGGGCGTGGGGCTCGGAGGCTTCGTCGCCGGGCTTCTCGTATCCCACTACGGGCTTCGCCCAGCACCCTACCTCATGGCGCTGGCGGTCGTGGTGGTCGGGGCAGCCGTCACCCTCCTCTTCGCGCGCGAGACGCTTCCCTGGGCCCGGTTCGAGGCGAGGCGCGCTCATGGAAGCGCTCCGGCCCAGGCCCTGCCAAAATTGGGCCGACTGGCGGTTTACATGTCCTGGCGGGACCGATCGATGCTTGCCGTATGTCAGGCGGGCATGGTCAACAAGTTCGCGGACTCGCTGGTGGCGGCCTTCTTCCCTCTCTATTTCCTTAGGCGCGGCATGAACCTGGCCCACATCGGCCTGCTCGTCGGCGTCTACGCGTGGGTCTGGGGCCTGGGTCAGGTGCTCAGTGGCGCACTCGCGGACAGGATCGGCAGGAAGCCGCCGATCACGGGAGGCACGTTCTTGATCGCCCTTGGAATGGGGACCATGTTGGCCGGCTCCACCCAGTTGTATTGGTACTCGGGCGCGGTGCTGATGGGTATGGGCATGGCCCTGGCCTATCCAAACCTGATCACCGCCGTCGGCGACAGTGCACATCCCGCCTGGCGAGGAGGGGCTCTGGGCGTGTACCGGCTGTGGCGTGACGCAGGCTATGCAATCGGTCCGCTCCTGCTTGGAGGGGTGGCAGCGTTTTGGGGCATGACGGCGGCGATGTGGACCGGTGTCGTGGTCGTCCTTGCCTCCGGTGTGGTGACGGCCGCGCTTCTGAGTGAGACCTCGCCTTCTCGCGCCATGCAGCCACCGGCCTGGCGTGCCCACCCTGAATGGCTGGGCGCCGATGGAGGCGCGTAGCGAGCTGCGGGTTCGGCCGAACGCTGGTGCCCGGGTGGTGGCTCTGGCGGACTCGGACACCGGGGCCAATTAGCGTGTTTGGGGCCCTTCGGGGAGACATTGGTGAAGATTTGGAGTCGGTGATGGCTTGCACGGCGGGTTCGCACGATGAGCGGTAGCGCCGACAATCCCGGTCCGGTTCTCCAAGAGGCGGCGAGGCGCAGGACTTTCGCGATCATCAGTCACCCGGACGCCGGCAAGACCACCCTGACCGAGAAATTCCTGCTCTTCGGAGGAGCAGTGGTCGAGGCGGGGGCGGTCAAGGCCCGAGCGGGCCGGCGGGCGGCACGCAGCGACTGGATGGAGATGGAGCAGGAGCGCGGCATCTCGATCACCTCCACCGTGCTGCAGTTCGAGTACCGCGACCACGTCATCAACCTTCTCGACACTCCCGGCCACCGTGACTTCTCCGAGGACACCTATAGGGTCCTCTCCGCGGCCGACGCGGCGGTCATGGTGCTGGACGTGGCAAAAGGAATCGAGGCGCAGACCCTTAAGCTCTTCGAAGTCTGCCGAGCCCGCAACATTCCGATCATCACCTTCTTGAACAAGTACGACCGCCCCGGGCGCGACCCGCTGGAGCTCCTGGACGAGATC
>JAKAEN010000235.1 GCA_021818355.1 Actinomycetes bacterium
CCCGGACCGGCCGGCCGCGGACCTCTCCACCGTCGCCACCTGCCTGGTCTTCCAGTACATGCCGGCGGAGACCTTCGAGGCCTGGATGGCCGCGATGCCCCAGGCCGATTGGATCAACTACTGGGGCCAGACCGAGACCACCGCGCTGGGAGCTTCGACCCTGCGGGGCGAGCTGACCTCGCTGCTCGGCTCCCCCGACCCCATCGGCGCAGCGCACGCCATCCTGGAGGTACGCATCGTGGACGAGGAGATGCGGGAGCTTCCGGCCGGCCGGACCGGCGAGTTGGTGGTGCGCGGGCCGGCGGTGACACCCGGCTACCTGGACGACGACGACGCCAACCAGCAGCTCTTCGCCGGAGGATGGCACCATACCGGAGACATGGGATACCGCGATCCCGAGAGCGGCGCCATTTACTTTGTCGACCGCAAGAAGGACATCATCAAGACCGGAGGCGAAAACGTCTCCTCCCAGGAGGTGGAGGACGTCATATCGCGCCACCCGGGGGTGGCGGAGGTGGCCGTGGTGGGAACGCCGGACCCCTACTGGGTCGAGGCCGTCACCGCCTTCGTGGTCCCCAGGGCCGGAGCCGACCTGAGCCCGGACGATGTGGTGGCCTTCGCCAAAGAGCGGATGGCGGGCTTCAAGGCACCCAAACGCGTGGTGGTGCTGGCCGAGCTACCCAAGAACCCGACCGGCAAGATTCTCAAGCGAGTCCTGCGCGAGAGCGCGCCCGATTGAGGCGGCCGGCAAGAAGGATGCGAAGCAACTAGGAGGGACGATGGGTGCTCGCGAAGAGCGGCTGAAGAACGAGATCGAGAGGGTGCACAAGGGAGGGCCCCCTCGAGGGCACGAGAAGCTCGCCGAGTCGGGGCGCATGTTCGTCCGAGACCGGCTCCGACTCTTCTTCGACGACGGTGCGATGGACGCCGAGGTCGGGACGATGGCCCGCAACTTCGAGGCCGAGCTGGCCGCGGACGGCGTGGTGACCGGCAGTGCGCACATCGACGGCCAGTCGATCTTCTTCACCGCCAGCGACTACAGCGTCAAGGCGGGCTCGATCGGCCGCTACCACGGCGAGAAGCTCATCCGCGCCCAGGAGGCGGCAATCAGGGCAAAGCGGCCCATCCTCTACCTGGTCGACTCGTCGGGAGCCCGCATCGACGAGACGGCCGGGCATCACGTCGACAAGAAGGGCGGCGGCCAGCTCTTCTACTACCACTCGATCATGTCCGGCTTCGTCCCCCAGGTCGGCGTGCTCTACGGGACATGCTTCGCGGGGACCGCCTACACCCCGGTCTTCTGCGACCTCCTCGTGGCCATGGACGACGCGGCAATGGCCATCGCCTCGCCAAGGATGGTCGAGATGGCCATCGGGCAGAAGACGACGCCGGCCGAGCTTGGCGGCGCCAAGATGCACGCCGAGGTGAGTGGCTCGGTCGATTTTCTGGCCGGAAGCGAAGAGGAGGCCGCCCAGATAGTCCGGCGGATCTTCGAGTTCCTCCCCGCCTCCTGCGATGAGAAGACGCCACTGCGCGAGGCGCGCCCTCCTGCCGGCGACCCGGCGGCGATCGACGACATCATCCCGCCGGATCCGAACCGCCCTTACCCCATCAAGAGGCTGATCGAAGCGGTGGTCGACGAGGGAAGCTTCCTGGAGGTGAAGGCGCACTTCGCCAAGGAGCTGGTCGTCGGCTTTGCCCGCATCGAGGGCATGGCGGTGGGCATCGTCGCCAACGACCCCAGCCAGAAGGGCGGGACGCTCTTCCCGGACTCCTCCGACAAGGGGGCGGAATTCGTCTGGCTCTGCGACGCCTACAACATTCCCCTGGTCTACCTGGTGGACACGCCGGGATTCATGGTGGGCACGGCCGTGGAGAGGGCCGGGATCCTGCGCCGGGGGCGCAAGTTCATCTTCGCCACCTCATCCGCGACGGTGCCCCGCATCTGCGTGATCGTACGCAAGTCCTACGGCGCCGGCATCTACGCGATGTCCGGACCGGCCTACGACCCCGATGTCACGCTGGCCCTCCCCTCCGCGGAGATCGCGGTGATGGGCCCCGAGGCAGCCATCAACGCCGTCTACCTCAACCGCTTGGCAAGCATCGAGGACCCCGAGGAGCGCAAGGCGGTCACCGAGCGGCTGCGCAACGAGTACCGCGAGAGCTACGACATCTACAGGCTCGCGGGAGAGATGGTCGTGGACGAGCTGGTGATCCCGTCCGACCTGCGGCGACAACTGTCGCACTACCTCGACCTCTACAAGGACAAGGAAGTCCCACGCCCACAAAGGCGCCACGGCACCATCATCTGATCGGGATCTTCAGCCTGGCTGGGCTCCCGAGCCCGGCTGCTCGGCGCCGCCGCGAGACTCGTCTCCGGCGGTCGCGCCTTCGCGCCGCTTGGAGGCGGGGATGACGATCGGCCCGATCGCCCCTTGGGCCGCACGCGCCGCATTGGGGTCGCCCCCGGCGCCACGCAGCACGATCGCCGCCAGCACAGCCAGCAGGGCGCCCAAGAGCGGCCCGGCAATATAGACCCAGATGTGGGCGTAATTCCCCAGGATCAGGTCGGGGCTGAGACTGCGCACCGGATTCATGGAGGCTCCGCTGATCGGGGAGGAGAAGAGCCCGGCCAGAATGATGAAGCCTCCCACCGCCAGGGCCGAGAGCGGACCGACGTTCTGGGCGCCTGAAGAGGTGCCGAGTATGGTGCTGACCAGCCCGAGGGTTAGGAGAGCCTCTATCGCCGTCGCCTGCATGTCCGTCACCCCGGCGCCGGGCACGGTCATGCCGAGCTCGCCGGCGTGGCCGAAGAGTGCGAAGAGAAGCAGGCAGGCAATGGCTCCGCCCGCGACCTGGGCGATCACGTAGCCGGGAAGGCGGCGCCAGGGGAACTCGCGGCGCAGGGCGAACGCCAGGCTCACCACCGGATTCAGGTGTGCCCCGGAGACCGCGCCCATGAAGAGAATCACCGCCATCACCAACAGGCCCGGGGCGGTAACAGCGGCCACGCGGCCGATCGCGCCGTGCGACACCGCATCGATCACGCCGCCACCGGCCCCCACCGCCACCAGGAGAAAGGTCCCGAAGAACTCCGAGAACAGGCGCCGTGGCTCGTAGCGGAGGTTCCAGAACTCCCGCTCCCAAACCGTCCAGGTCCGCTCGAAGGGATACCTCCCTTCCCCGTTCCTGGGCGGAGGCGCCGCCTCTCCTTCAACGTTCGTGGCCATGGGAATCCTCCGTGCCCTGCTAGACGCCGTGCGCCCCAGGCAGTCCGAGGCGGGCGCGCACTCGCAATTATTGCGCAATTAAGCCGAGGCGGGCGCGGGGCGGAGAGATCCTGATTCGAAAGGGCCCGATCAGGCCGCCAAGCAGAAGGGCGGCCTAGACGAGGCCGAGCACCAAGGAGCACTCCGGCCAGGCGTACCAGCCGGCGCGCTGCTGCTCGATCTTGGCGGCAAGATCCTGGGTGGCCGGCGCGGCGTTGGAGGGAAGACCCGTAAAGCCCAGGCCGAGCCAGGTGGAGAGGGAGAACTGATACGCGCCGTAGTAGCCGTTCCCGGTGTTGGTGGCGTAGTTACCGCTGGATTCACATTGGCGCAGCGCCTCGAAGGCGGCCGGGCTCGGCGGCGCAGGAATGCCGCCCCAGTTTCCCACCCCGGCCGGGCCGTTCGCCACCTTGCGAATCCCGGAGGGCGATGGGGCCCCTTGGGAGGGGGTGACCGGGCGGCTGCGGGCGAGCTGAAGGGCGAGCTCCTGCTGCACCAGAGCAGCTATCTGGCCGTTCACAGCCGACAGGGAGCTCTGCTCCTGGGAGACGATCGACTCCAGCGAGGACTGGCTGGAGCTGATGCGGTTCTGGGCCTGCAAGGCGGCCGCCTGGGCCGCCTGGGCCGCCTGGGCCGCCTGGGACTCGGCGGTCATGGCCCGCTGGTAGGCGTAGATGGCGGCATTGGCATCCAGCCCCATCACCTGCTCGTACTCGGTCCTGGCCACGAGATCGGTGGAGTTGGAGGCAAGCGCCCAGGCAAGCGCCGAGGCGTTGGAACCCTGGGTGAACTCGTCGAGAGCGATCTGGGCAAGCATCTTCTTGGTGTCGGCCAAGTGGGCGCGGTCAAGGCTTAGCCGGCGCTCCGCGGCCTGCACCCGCACGCCGGCGTCGATGAGCTGGGCCCGGGCGCCATTTGCTGCGACCGCGTACTGATGGATCTGCATGCTCTGGGTGGCAATCTGGGCGGTCAGGCTCTGAGCCTCGGCCTGCAGCTGCGAGCGGCTTTGCGAGGCGCCGGCACCCGGAGACGCCACCAGTACCAGACCGACGATCGATCCGGCCATTATCAGGGGGAGAATTTTGAAAAACCGGCCCGAGCGGCCGACGGAGAGACGGCTCATTCATTCCTCATGAATCAAGTCGGCTTCCGTTATCGCCGACCGAACCCTCAG
>JAKAEN010000236.1 GCA_021818355.1 Actinomycetes bacterium
CGGAACCTGCCGAAAGTCAACCAGGAGTTTATCGCCGGAGCGCCTGAGGTTCGTCGCCCAGCCGGTGGCGATGCGGTCCTCAGTGGAGAGGAGCTGCTTTTCCTCGTCGTGGGTGCCGAGCCTGAGCGGCGCGGAGAGGACCGAATCACCGAGATCATTCCAGGCCTGGACCGCCTGGTCGAAATCCTCGGCTGTGAAATCGACTGAGTTCCCGTGCATGTCCGTGAATGTGCCGACCCGCGCCAGCTCCACGCCGCCGAAATCCTCGGTCTCAAGGCCGGTACCGGTGGAGAGGTGGATAGCCATCGGCATCTCATCATCACTCTTGCCCGGGTTGGCCTCCCGCCAGGCGGCGCGTACCTTGGCGACCACCTTGGCGCGGTCCTCCCCCGGTATCTCCACGGTCCTGCCCCTAAATCCAGCGCCAAGAGCCGCGCAGGCCGCGCCGACGATGCCGGGGTCTGGAGCCCCTCCCGGCTCACTGGTCAGCCTCAGCTTCCAGGTGCTGGACCTGGCCGGGTCCGGCACATAGGCATAGTCGCCAGCCGGGAACTGCTTCCCGTCCTCTGTTTTCATCGCCATTGACGTCCTCCTAATCTTTGACAGTGGGCTCGGTCTCGCGGGCGAGCACCGAGATGTAAATGCAACGGCAGCGGTCACGACCAGCGCAGTCGGGGTCCGGCAGGTAGGCCGCCGCATCCGCCTCCTCCTGGCTGGGGTAAGATTCGCCGTCTGCTTGCTCGCAGTGGCCGCAGATTTTCTCATCCAGGATGCCGGAGCGGTGGACTTCCTTGACCTCTGGGGCATATGCCAAGGCCTCATAGTCCCGGCCCCGGGCAAAGCCCCAGGCGCCGTACTGTGAGGCAATATTAGCGAGCCCCTCGTCTACTGAGCGCTCCAGCTCCTTGCGGACGAAGTTGATATCGATTGTGCCTTGTGCCATCGACGAGCTGTAAGCCCTGATGAGGATATGCCGCAGCCGGGATGCCTCTGCCTGGGCCAGGGATGAGACCTCCAGGTTTATCTGGTCCCAGACATCCTGCGGGATGCTGGGCGGCCTCCCGGCGGCAGCCTCAAGGGCCGTGACGGCCTTGCCCTCCTGGCGCTGGCGGATGAGCGGGTCGATGGTCTTGCCCTCCCGCTGGCGGGCTATCTCGTCATCTACCTCCCGGACTCCCCGGCGCCAGTTGCCGGCGAAGATGCGCCGGAGCTTGCCCTGGGCGTTGTCGATGCCCAGGTTTTGGGGGACGAAATCGGCCAGAGTGGCGGGGGAGCCGGTGTGGGCCGCCTGCTGGGCCGCCTCCACGAACGGTCCGGTCATCGCCATACGCAGCGACCGGATGGCGGCTTCCACCTGCCGCCGGCCCGCCAGGTGCCCGTCGGCAATATCGGCCAGGGCGACGTAGTTCTCGGGCCCCCGCGGCTCACGCCAGAGGTTGAGCTCCTGGCCGGGCTCCGTGATGCCCCCCACCGCGAAAAAATGTTCACCACCACACGAGGACAGCTTGATGTCGTCCGGGCTGGCCGGAGCCGCCCTCTGCTGCTCTTTGACGGTCCCCGCCGGCGTGGCCCTCCCCGCCTCTTTGGCCGCCTCATCGACCGGCGTGAGGCCCATCAGCCCGCGCACCTCATTCTCGGTATCCAGATCGGTGAGGTTGTAGCCGGCGGCGGCCAGGTTCTTCAGCGCCTCGCCCATCTCCTGGATGTTCTTGGGCCGGAGCTTCTCGCACTTGAGCTGCGGGTACTTCTTGACCCCGGAAAAGTTGAGATCAACCAACTGCCGGATGTGCGACTGCATGATCGAGATGACGTAGTTGACACAAGCCATAAGTCCGAGGTAGTACGGGTCCTGCTGCACTTCCCCCGTTGCACGGGAGCCTCTGCCGGTCATGCCGAGCATGGACCACCCGACGATCATGGAGTAGGCGATCCGCTCGTCATAATACTTGATCGCCGGCAACAGGTTCATGGCAGTGCCTTTGAGGCCATGCAGATTGTAGGTCCAGTTCTGTCTGGTGACGATGCCGATGCTTTCAGCCGCATAGAGGTTCTCCAGCACGTCCAGCGCCTGCTGCGCTTCTTGCTCGTCGGCATCATCCGGTATCTGGATTTCAGAGACACCCATGCCGTGCCGCTCCCCAGCCATGGCGTTGATGATCTCCAACTTAGACTTGAGGTCCCAAGCCTTGTATGCCGCCCGGAAGAATGAGCGGCCCTCATAATTGTTGCCCTTGCGCTCGTTGACAAAAAGGATTAGCTTGTCGGCGGGGATGGTGGGCATTTCGAAAGTCCCCGTGGCGTCGCTGAACACCTGCTGGACGATGGATTCCAGGTTCCCGTCCGGCCCGTTCTTCCAGAGGTAGATCGTTTTTGGCAGCCGGGGAGCCAACTCCTGCCAGTACCACTTTCCTTCATCCTTGTCAAAAGCCCAAATCTTTTCGAAAGCCATGCGCCCGTAAGGCAGGTAGTCCAGCACCTGTGCCAACCAGGAGGCGAAGGGCATGGTGAGCGGGCCCGACTCGTTGAAGAGGCACCGCTCAGCCCACGCATCCGCCTCTGGGTTATCGCCCGGCTCAATTGACCACTCTGCCGATAGGATAGGTAGGGTCGTCAGGCGAAACGCCCCGCCGACCGTGGGGTCTGAGAGCATCCGGTCGATCTTGTCAACGAGCTGTAAGCCTTGCAGTTCCGGTAGGTACTCATGCCCGGAAATGATGCCGCCGAAGTTAATGGTGCCGGTGGCCCCGTATTGCTTTTTGTCCGGCGCTTTCTTCAGTGTCTGGGTCTGGGAAAACACTATCGGCTTGGATGTCAACTAGTACTCCCTTTTTCTCAGTCCTGATGTCACCGCCCCGCGTTTGGTCTGCCTCGGAGCTGGTCCGGACGGTGTGTAGCCGACCAGGAGTTCGGTAAAGAGCCAGACGAGCGCGTCCATGCGGTCGGGGGACTTCTCTCCCGGCGTCCAAGTCGTCATCTGGTCCTCAAGTTTTTTGAAGGCGCCGACGTGGTGGATGTGGTCCTGCTCATAGAGGGCGCTCACCGGCTCGGCACGGGTGAGTTTGCCCCGCGAAGCCCGGATGGCCTCGTAGTTGACGCGGGCCCCTCCCGTGGCCGTCCTGATCGTATGCCCGACCATCTCGCCGCCGTTGTTGACCTCGCCGACTATCTTGTCGGCCCCCCAGCGGTGGTAGGCGTCCACGGCGGCCTTGCCCCACTCCGCCGGCGTGCCGTGCAGCGAGCAGTCCTCCAGGAGGTAGCCCTCCCTCTGGGCCGAGATGCCGCCCACGGTGATGCCGCATTCTGAGGTCTCTGTGTTCGCGTCGCCCGGCGGGTCAACGGCGACCACGATGCGGATGAGGTCGGGGGCCTCAGACACGCGCCCCTCGTCGATCAGTTTGAGTGTCCAGAGAGCGCCGGGGGTGTCCTCCAGGAGTTCCGCGAGTAGTTCCTGGCGACCGAGCCGGGTCCCCTCATACCGGGTAATAATACCACTGAAAAACGCCTCCGCCAGGTTGGCACGGTTCTCATATGTGCTACCGACTGTCAGGACGGTGCGGGGGTCGTCCCGGAGCTGCCGCACGAGTGGTATCGGCCTTGGCGTCGTGGTAACGACCGCCTGGGGGCTGTCTCCGAGCCGGAGGCCGAACATGGCCATGTCCCAGGTCTCCTGTGCGTATCGCCAGGAGGCCACTTCCTCAGCCCAGAGCTTGTGGCACTGCGGGCCCCGGAGCTGGTCCGGGTCCTCGGCCGAGAAGGTTTTGGCGATAGCGCCATTGGGCCAGGTCAGCTGCCGCTTGGATGGTTGATATACCGGTCGAAACCAGGGCGGCGATACCCTCAGGATGCCGGACTCTCCCTCCACCATGGTATCTCGGGCGTCGGCGGCGGTCTCAGCGATGAGGTGCAGGCGCGGGTAGTGCTCGGCCCAGATGCGGATGGTCTCGGCACCAGTCCGGGTCTTGCCCCAACCCCGGCCAGCGAGGGTCAGCCAAAAGGACCAGTCCCCGGGCGGGAGGAGCTGCTTGTCCCGGGCCACCATCTCCCACCAATGCCAATAGGCGGCTCCCTCCTCAGGGCTTTTCAGCTCGCTCAGGAACCTCGCCAGGAACTCCGGGTCGGTAGCGAGCCGCGAGATGTGCAATTTTTTCGCGATATTCATCCAGGGTCAGTAGTTCGACCGGGCCTCCATCCTTGCCCGTCAGCTGCCGCTTCTCGATCCGCGCGTAGCGTTCTGGCGCTGTGCGCTCCAGCATCCAGGCAGCGGCCTGCCAACTCTCGTTTGCCGCCTTGGAGATGATGGCGGCGTTGCGCACTTCCCGAGCCGCCGCCGCCGTTTTTACGGCGTCGAAAAAATCGCGGAATTGACCGGACTGTGCCGCCTCGCCTTTCTTCATCCAGCG